>NZ_KV811299.1:253634-413561 GCF_001813025.1 Pseudomonas sp. HMSC066A08 | reverse complement strand
ACGGCGGCACCCTGTTCCTCGACGAGATCGGCGAACTGCCGCTGGAAGCCCAGGCCCGCCTGCTGCGCGTATTGCAGGAAGGCGAGATCCGCCGGGTCGGCTCGGTGCAATCGCAGAAGGTCGACGTGCGCCTGATCGCCGCCACCCACCGCGACCTGAAGACCCTGGCCAAGACCGGGCAATTCCGCGAAGACCTCTATTACCGCCTGCATGTGATCTCGCTGAAGCTGCCCGCCCTGCGCGAGCGTGGCAACGACGTGATGGAGATCGCCCGCGCCTTTCTGGCTCGCCAGTGCACCCGGATGGGGCGCGCGCCGCTGAGCTTCGCCCACGACGCCGAACAGGCGATCCGCCATTACCCATGGCCGGGCAACGTGCGCGAGCTGGAAAACGCCATCGAGCGGGCGGTGATCCTCAGCGAGAGCCAGGAAATCCACGCCGACCTGCTGGGTATCGACATCGAGCTGGACGACCTCGAGGACGACTTCGCCGCCGACCTCGGCCTCGGCCCGGCGGGCGCCGCGGCCAGCAACCACGAGCCCACCGAGGACCTTTCGCTGGAAGACTACTTCCAGCACTTCGTCCTCGAGCACCAGGACCACATGACCGAGACCGAGCTGGCCCGCAAGCTGGGCATCAGCCGCAAATGCCTGTGGGAACGCCGCCAGCGCCTGGGCATTCCGCGGCGTAAATCAGGGGCCTCGGCCGACTCGTAACACCCTGCAACCTGTTACCGCGGACGTACCGCGTAACAGAAACCGGGTTCATCGGTAACGGGAACCCGGTTTTTTTGTGCCCTCCGTTGGCCCACCGAAAACCTCAACCCCTTGATTTTACTGGGTTTCGAAAAACTGGCACGGCATCTGCTTATGTATTGGCACAACAACAATAACAAGCAACGACGAAGACAATAAAAACAACACGTAACGACTCCAGCACAACAAAAACAAAATCGCGGAGGCGCAGCTAACTGATTCTTTTGGAGAGGAGTTGCTGTCGGGACCCGTCCCGCAGCCAGTCGGAAGAAGAATAAAACTGCCTCGAGGCAGCGCACAGACTGGTTGGATCGCTCGACGATCATGGCAGCATCAGCGACCAAAGCAATCCGTTTGCTATTGAACTCCCAGCCTGGGAGATATCCCTGAAGCGACTGGCTCAAGGGACGGGTCGACAAACAAAAACAACAAGCCCGAAATCATAATAAAAACAAAGCACGCACCTACTTGGGGGGGAGCTTCGGCTCCCCCAGTAGCTTCATCCCTCCCTCCGTTTTCCCCGTTTTTCCTTCGCCTTACACCATTTCCCCATCCAATGCTAGAATCCGCGCAGACTATGCGGCCATCCGCATGCCTTGCCAGATTCACCGCAGCCTTCCCGGCCCTCTCCCGCTTCGCGGGAACAGGATGTACGGCCCCTGTTCGTTTCTGTCAGGATGCATGGCGCAGTCGGTTCCGGCGCCCGGGACGCCCTGTGCGTCGCGGGGCCAAACATTCAACGGGTACAGAACACGCCTCGCCCGAGAGGTCCTGATAATGCCGCAGCATTACCCGACGTCCGTCCTGTTTGAGCAACGCAGGCGTGCAATCACCCACATCGTGCTCCCGATAACACATCCATGCTGAAAAAGCTGATCCAGACCATTCGTTCCCCCCTGCGCCGTCCGCGCGCCGTCCGTACAACCCCGGAAGTCATCGGTAACAACCAGCACTCCCTGCGCCGGGACCAGTTCAGCCGGAACGCCGTCAAGGTCGTCGAGATCCTCCAGCGGGCCGGCTACCAGGCCTACGTGGTCGGGGGCTGCGTACGCGACCAGATGCTCGGCATCGCTCCCAAGGACTTCGATGTCGCCACCAGCGCCACGCCGGAGCAGGTCCGCGCCGAATTCCGCAACGCGCGGATCATCGGCCGCCGCTTCAAACTGGTACACGTACACTTCGGCCGCGAAATCATCGAGGTCGCCACCTTCCGCGCCCATCATCCGGAAGGCCAGGACGATGGCGATAGCCGCGCGTCCAGCAACGAAAGCGGCCGCATCCTGCGCGACAACGTCTATGGCAGCCTGGAGGACGACGCCCAGCGCCGCGACTTCACCATCAATGCCCTGTACTTCGACGTCACCAGCGAGCGGCTGCTGGACTACGCCAATGGCGTTCACGACATCCGCAATCGCCTGATCCGCCTGATCGGCGATCCGGAGCAGCGTTATCTGGAAGACCCGGTGCGGATGCTGCGGGCGGTACGCTTCGCCGCCAAGCTCGACTTCGAGATCGAGAAGCACAGCGCCGCGCCGATTCGCCGGCTGGCCCCGCTGCTGCGGGAAATCCCTTCGGCGCGCCTGTTCGACGAGGTGCTCAAGCTGTTCCTGGCCGGCCGGGCCGAGCGCACTTTCGAACTGCTGGTCGAGTACGAACTGTTCGCGCCGCTGTTCCCGGCCAGCGCCAAGGCACTGCAGGCCAACCCTGACTACACCGGCAAGCTGATCCGCCAGGCCCTGGCCAATACCGATGCGCGAATTCGCCAGGGCAAGCCGGTAACCCCGGCCTTCCTCTTCGCCGCGCTGCTCTGGCCGGCCCTGCCGGCGCGCGTCGCGCAGTTGCAGGAGAAAGGCATGCCGGCCATCCCGGCGATGCAGGAAGCCGCCCACGAACTGATCAGCGAACAGTGCCAACGGATCGCCATACCCAAGCGTTTCACCCTGCCGATCCGCGAGATCTGGGATATGCAGGAACGTCTGCCGCGCCGCCAGGGCAAACGCGCCGACCTGCTCCTGGAAAACCCGCGCTTCCGCGCCGGCTACGACTTCCTCCTGCTGCGCGAAAGCGCCGGCGAGGAAACCGAAGGGCTTGGCCAATGGTGGACCGATTACCAGGAGGTCAGCGATAGCGAGCGGCGCAACATGATCCGCGACCTGGTCAGCCAGGAAGACGGCAGCGCCCCGCGCAAGCGTCGCCGCGGCGGCAACAGCGGCCGTCGGCGCCGCGGGCCGCGCAAGGAAGGCAGCGGCGGAAGCGGCGAATGATCCAGCGCGTCTACGTCGCGCTGGGCAGCAACCTGGCCGAACCGCGCGAGCAGATCCAGGCTGCCCTCGATGCCTTCGAGCGGCTTCCCGAGACCCGCCTGGTCGCCGTCTCGCCGCTCTATATCAGCGACCCGCTCGGCCCCGCCGACCAGCCGCGCTTCGTCAACGGCGTGGCGGCCCTCGACACCAACCTGGCGCCGCTCGACCTGCTCGACGCCCTGCAGGCCATCGAACTGGAACAGGGGCGCGTCCGCGACCTGCGCTGGGGTCCGCGCACGCTCGACCTGGACATCCTGCTGTTCGGCGAACAACTGCTCGACCTGCCGCGCCTGAAGGTGCCGCACTACCACATGCAGGCGCGCGCTTTCGTGCTCTATCCCCTCGCCGATCTCGCCCCCGACCTGCGCCTGCCCGATGGCCGCCACCTGCCGGAGCTGCTCGCGGCCTGTCCGTTCGAGGGCATCGAACGCCTTCCGGGCGCCTGACCCTGCCTGCCCGCCGCTGCGCGGATACCTCGCGGCGGGCTCTTCACACTGTTACCGAAAAGCTGACGAAGGACGCCGCGGATGGGCGTACACTGCGCGCGCAACCGCAGGCGGCGCGGCGTTCGGCAGTGGCAGTAACGCCGTAACAATGCGGTAACACCTGCAATTGACTTCGAGCCACCCCATCCGGACTATAAGTGGCCGTTTGCCCCGCGCCGGCTCATCACCGGCCCAACGAGGAGCCTTTCCATGCCTGATGTAACCCTGACCACCCTGCAAGGGTTGAAGCAGAGCGGCGAGAAGATCGCCATGCTGACCTGCTACGACGCCACGTTCGCCCACACCGCCAGCCAGGCCGGCGTGGACGTGCTTCTGGTCGGAGATTCGCTCGGAATGGTATTGCAGGGTCACGACAGCACCCTGCCGGTCAGCAACGAGGAAATGGCCTATCACACGGCCTGCGTGAAACGCGGTAACAAAGGTTCCCTGATCGTCACCGACCTGGCCTTCGAATCCAGCCATTCCGTGGCCCAGACCCTTGCCGACGCGGTCCGCCTGATGCAGGCCGGCGCACACATGGTCAAGCTGGAGGGTGGGGCCTGGCTGGCGGAGCCGATCGCCCGCCTGGCACAGATGGGCGTGCCGGTCTGCGCGCATCTCGGCCTGACCCCGCAGGCGGTCAACCTGTTCGGCGGCTTCAAGGTCCAGGGCCGCCAGGAAACCCAGGCGCGCCAGTTGCGCGCCGATGCCATCGCCCTGGAGCAGGCCGGCGCCGCCATGCTGCTGCTGGAGTGCGTGCCCAGCGTGCTGGCCGAAGAGATCACCCAGGCGGTGAAGATCCCGGTGATCGGGATTGGCGCCGGTGCGGCGACCGATGGCCAGGTGCTGGTCATGCACGACATGCTCGGTCTCTCGCTGACCGGCCGCTCGCCCAAGTTCGTCAAGGATTTCATGCAAGGCCAGGAGAGCATCCCGGCCGCCATCGCGGCCTATGTCCGCGCCGTCAAGGACGTGTCCTTCCCCGCCGCCGAACACGGATTCAACGCATGAACACCGTCAAGACCGTCCGTGAACTGCGCGCCGCGGTGGCGCGCGCCCGCAGCGAAGGCAAGCGCATCGGCTTCGTGCCGACCATGGGCAACCTCCACGCCGGCCATGCCGCGCTGGTAAAGAAAGCCGGCGAACGCGCCGACTTCGTGGTCGTCAGCATCTTCGTCAACCCGCTGCAATTCGGCCCCAGCGAAGACCTCGACAAATACCCGCGGACCCTCGCAGCCGACCAGGAACGCCTGCTCGAAGCCGGCTGCCACCTGCTGTTCACCCCGACCGTCGAGGAAATGTACCCCGACGGCATGGACGGGCAGACCCGCATCCATGTTCCCGGCGTCTCCGAAGGTCTTTGCGGCGCCAGTCGTCCCGGCCATTTCGAAGGCGTGGCGACCGTGGTCAGCAAGCTGCTGAACATGGTCCAGCCGGACCTCGCGCTGTTCGGCGAAAAGGATTTCCAGCAGTTGGCGATAATCCGCAAGCTGGTCCGCGACCTCAACCTGCCGGTGCAGATCTTCGGCGAGCCGACGGTGCGTGCCGCCGATGGCCTGGCGTTGTCCTCGCGCAACGGTTACCTCGACGAGCAGCAGCGCGCCGCCGCCCCGGCGATCTACCGCACCCTGCGGCAGCTCGGCGAACGCATCCGCGCCGGCGCCGAGGACTTCCCGGCATTGCTCGCCGACGCCCGCCAGGCCCTGGAGCAGGCCGGGCTGCGCCCCGACTACCTGGAAATCCGCGAGCCGATCAGCCTGCGCCCCGGGGTACCCGGCGACCGCCAACTGGTGATCCTGGCCGCCGCCTACCTGGGCAGTACGCGGCTGATCGACAACCTCTCGGTCCACCTCGATTGACGCATGCCGAGCCCCCGGTTCCCGGGGGCTTGAGCGCTCACCACGGACTCGCCATACTCTGCCGCCCCCCGCGGACCCGATAGGAGTCGCCCCATGCACGCCATCATGCTCAAAGCCAAGTTGCATCGCGCCGAAGTCACCCATGCCGTTCTCGACTACGAAGGCTCCTGCGCCATCGACGGCGATTGGCTGGACCTCTCCGGAATCCGCGAGTACGAACAGATCCAGATCTACAACGTCGACAACGGCGAGCGCTTCACCACCTATGCGATCCGCGCCGAGAACGGCTCGAAGATGATCTCGGTGAACGGCGCCGCGGCACACAAGGCCAAGGTCGGCGACCGCGTGATCATCTGCGCCTACGCACACTACAGCGAAGCCGAACTGGCCAGCCACAAGCCGCGCATGCTGTACATGGCGCCGGGCAACCAGCTCAGCCATACCAGCGAGGCGATTCCGATACAGGTCGCCTGACCTCGCCCCCTCTGGATAAAGCCCGGTTTCATCCGGGCTTTTTCATGTTCAAATAAGTGCGCCATCGAATTCCAACCAGAAGGTCAGCCATGAAGCACCACCTCACTCCGCTGGATGCCACGCAACTCGACAGTTGGCGCGCCCTGGCCGCCCATCGCCAGGAACTGCAGGACTTCAGGATGCGCCAGGCGTTCATCGACGATCCGGAGCGCTTCAAGCGGTTTTCCTTCAGCGCCTGCGGGCTGTTCCTCGACTTCTCGAAGAACCTGATTCGCCAGGACACCATCGACCTGCTGGTGAAGCTGGCCGAAGAAGCACGGCTGAGCGACGCGATCCGGGCGATGTTCGACGGCGAGGCGATCAATGCCTCCGAGCGCCGGCCGGTACTGCATACCGCACTGCGTCGACCGATCGGCGACAAGGTGCTGGTCGATGGCGTCGACGTGATGCCGGAAGTCCACCGCGTCCTGCACCAGATGACCGAGCTGGTGGGCTACGTGCACAACGGCCTGTGGCGCGGCTATACCGAAAAGCCGATCACCGACGTGGTGAACATCGGTATCGGCGGCTCCTTCCTCGGCCCGCAACTGGTATCCGAAGCCTTGCTGCCGTTCGCCCAGAAAGGCGTGCGCTGCCACTACCTGGCGAACATCGACGGTAGCGAGTTCCATGAACTGGCCAGCCGCCTGAACGCCGAGACCACCCTGTTCATCGTTTCCTCCAAGTCCTTCGGGACCCTGGAAACCCTGAAGAACGCCCAGGCCGCACGCGCCTGGTACCTGGCCCAGGGCGGCACCGAGGAAGAGCTCTACCGCCATTTCATCGCCGTCTCCAGCAACAAGGAAGCCGCGATCGCCTTCGGCATCCGCGAAGAAAACATCTTCCCCATGTGGGACTGGGTCGGCGGCCGCTACTCGCTGTGGTCGGCCATCGGCCTGCCGATCGCCATGTCCATCGGCATCTCCAACTTCAAGGAGCTGTTGTCCGGTGCCTACAACATGGACCAGCACTTCCAGACCGCGCCGTTCGAACGCAACATCCCGGTTCTGCTCGGCCTGCTCGGCGTCTGGTACGGCGACTTCTGGGGCGCGAACAGCCACGCGATCCTGCCCTACGACTACTATCTGCGGAATATCACCGACCACCTGCAGCAACTGGACATGGAATCCAACGGCAAGAGCGTGCGCCAGGACGGCACGCCGGTCACCAGCGGCACCGGGCCGGTGATCTGGGGCGGCGTCGGCTGTAACGGCCAACACGCCTACCATCAGTTGCTGCACCAGGGCACCCAGTTGATCCCGGCGGACTTCATCGTCCCGGTGAGCAGCTACAACCCGGTGGCCGACCATCACCAGTGGCTGTACGCCAACTGCCTGTCGCAGAGCCAGGCGCTGATGCTCGGCAAGAGCCGCGAGGAGGCCGAGGCCGAACTGCGCGCCAAGGGCCTGCCGGAAGCCGAAGTGCAGCGCCTGGCGCCGCACAAGGTGATCCCGGGCAACCGACCGAGCAACACCCTGGTGGTCGAGCGCATCAGCGCCCGCCGCCTCGGCGCGCTGATCGCCATGTACGAGCACAAGGTCTACGTACAGAGCATCCTCTGGGGTATCAATGCCTTCGACCAATGGGGCGTGGAGCTTGGCAAGGAACTCGGCAAGGGTGTCTATTCGCGCCTGGTCGGCAGCGAGGAAACCCCGGCCGAGGACGCCTCCACCCAAGGCCTGATCGATTTCTTCCGCGGCCGCCATCGCGGCTGATCCGCCCCTCCCCAAAGCCCGGCCCCAGGCCGGGCTTTTTCATTCCTCCCTGCGACTGACCCCGGCGCCTTCCCCGCTCGCGCCTTTGGCACTTGAACATGGCACTCGCCTGGCCCACCCTTGGTCGAACCTGGAGAGGGGCCGCGCGCGGTCTCTCGACACCTTGCGGAGCAGAAAAACAAAGGAAACCGCCATGTTCGAGATCAGCGTCCACCCGGTGCCGGACGCCGTCCGCCAGCGTGCCTACCTGAACGACGACGACTACCAGCGCCTGTACCGCCAATCCGTCGAGAACCCCGACGAGTTCTGGGGCGAGCAGGCCAAGGCCTTCCTCGATTGGTTCAAGCCCTGGCACAGCGTCCACCACGGCGACCTGAGGAAAGGCCAGGCCACCTGGTTCAAGGGCGGCCAGTTGAACGTCGCCTACAACTGCATCGACCGCCATCTGGAACGCCGCGGCGAACAGATCGCGATCGTCTGGGAAGGCGACAACCCCAGCGAATCCGCGCACATCACCTACCGCAAGCTGCACCACAACGTCTGCCGCCTGGCCAACGTGCTGAAGAGCCGCGGCGTGGAAAAGGGCGACCGGGTCTGCATCTACATGCCGATGATTCCCGAGGCCGCCTACGCCATGCTCGCCTGCGCCCGCATCGGGGCGGTGCACTCGGTGGTATTCGGTGGCTTCTCGCCGGACTCGCTGCGCGACCGCATCCTCGATGCCGACTGTCGCACCGTGATCACCGCCGACGAAGGTGTGCGCGGTGGCAAGTACATCCCGCTGAAGCAGAATGTGGAAAAGGCGCTGAAGGACTGCCCGGACGTCTCCACCGTGGTGGTGGTCGAGCGCACCCAGGGCGACATACCCTGGGTCGAAGGCCGCGACATCTGGTACCACGAGGCGCTCCACGCGGCCTCAGCCGACTGCCCGGCGGAAGCGATGGACGCCGAGGACCCGCTGTTCATCCTCTATACCTCCGGCAGCACCGGCAAGCCGAAGGGCGTGTTGCATACCACCGGGGGCTACCTGCTCGGCGCGGCGATGACCCACAAGTACGTGTTCGACTACCACGATGGCGACGTCTACTGGTGCACCGCCGACGTCGGCTGGGTCACCGGGCACAGCTATATCGTCTACGGCCCGCTGGCCAACGGCGCCACCACCCTCATGTTCGAGGGCGTGCCCAACTACCCGGACGCCTCGCGCTTCTGGCAGGTGATCGACAAGCACCAGGTGAATATCTTCTACACCGCGCCGACCGCGATCCGCGCGCTGATGCGCGAAGGCGACGCCCCGGTCCGCCAGACCTCGCGCAGCAGCCTGCGCCTGCTCGGCTCGGTGGGCGAGCCGATCAACCCGGAAGCCTGGGAGTGGTACTACCAGGTGGTCGGCGAGAAGCGCTGCCCCATCGTCGATACCTGGTGGCAGACCGAGACCGGCAGCATCCTGATCACCCCGTTGCCCGGCGCCACTGCACTAAAGCCAGGCTCGGCGACCCGCCCGTTCTTCGGCGTGCAACCCGTGCTGCTCGACGAGAAAGGCAAGGAAATCGACGGCGCGGGCAGCGGCGTACTGGCGATCAAGGCCAGTTGGCCGAGTCAGATCCGCAGCGTCTACGGCGACCACCAGCGGATGATCGACACCTACTTCAAGCCCTACCCCGGGTATTACTTCAGCGGCGACGGCGCGCGCCGCGACGAGGACGGCTACTACTGGATCACCGGCCGGGTCGACGACGTGATCAATGTCTCCGGACACCGTATCGGCACCGCCGAGGTCGAGAGCGCGCTGGTCCTGCACGATGCGGTGGCCGAAGCGGCAGTGGTCGGCTGTCCGCATGAGGTGAAGGGCCAGGCCATCTACGCGTTCGTCACCCTGATGGCCGGCAGCCAGCCCAGCGAGGCGCTGCAACAGGAATTGCTGGCCCTGGTCGGCAAGGAGATCGGCAGCTTCGCCAAGCCGGATCACCTGCAATGGGCGCCCAGCCTGCCGAAGACCCGCTCCGGCAAGATCATGCGGCGTATCCTGCGCAAGATCGCCTGCAACGAGCTGGACAGTCTCGGCGATACCTCGACCCTGGCCGATCCGGGAGTGGTGCAGGGGTTGATCGACAACCGCCTCAACCGCTGACCCACGCAACCGTCCCGCCGCCCTGCGGCGCGGGACGGTTCCAGTCGCTCCGGCGCCTGGGTTAAGCTCGTGCCTGCCCCGTCGTAGCGAGCCCCCATGGAAAGCGTCCGTCGCCATATCGAAAGCCAGGTGCTGAGCCTTACCGGGCTCGCCGTCGGCGGTGTCGACTTCGAGTCGCCGAAAGGCGATCCGGGCCTGTTCGGCCCCGATGCCGCCTGCTGGAAGATCCACGGCGACTTCAGCAGCATGATGATCGGCGGCATCGGCGCGCTGCTTCTGCAGATGCTCCATCCGCTGGCCCTGGCGGGGGTGTGGGACCACTCCAATTTCCGCGACGACCTGCTCGGGCGCCTGCGCCGCACCGGCCAGTTCATCTCGGCCACCACCTACGGCCCGCTGGCCGACGCCGAGCGACTGATCGAAAGGGTCCGGCGCATCCACGAAAGCGTCACCGGCCAACTGCCCGACGGCACGCCCTACTCCGCCAGCGACCCGGACCTGCTCACCTGGGTGCATGTCGCCGAGGTCAGCAGCTTTCTCAAGTCCTACCTGCGCTATCTCAATCCCGACCTGCCGGGCAGCGAGCAGGACCGTTACTACTCGGAAATCGCCCTGGTCGCCGAACGCCTCGGCGCCCGCGCGGTACCGCACGATCGCCAGCAGATCGCCGCCTACCTGGAGGCGATGCGTCCACGCCTGCGTTGCGACGAACGCACCCGCGAAGTGGTGCGGATTCTCTTCAACGCACCAGCGCCCAGCACCCTGGCCAGGCCGTTCGGCGCGCTGATGCTGCGCGCAGGCGCCGAGCTGTTGCCGGAATGGGCCGGATCGATGCTCGACCTCCCGTTCAGTCCGCTGCAACGCCGCCTGATCCGCGGCAGCGTCAGGCGCAGCGTACCCTTGCTGCGCTGGGCGGTACGCAACGCTTCGATGCATCGGGCCTGCCGGCGCATGGGTCTGCCGCCGGTGAGTCACTGAACTTTCGTGCCGTGACAGCAAGAATGCCCGTCCAAAGGCTCTGAAACGGCGCGAATCACGGTCGGAACCTTGAGGCCGTGCCATACTCCAACGCACCGCTTAGAACGGAAAACGAAAGAGAGCCATGCCCAAAGGACTGAAACGCGCTGTCAGCGCCCTGCTGATCACCTTCCTCGTCTATTGCCTGCTGGGCTTCCTGCTCATACCCGGCATCGGGCTGCGCGTCGCCAACCAGCAACTGGCGCAATACGCCACCGTCCCCGCACGTCTCGAACGTATCGAATTCAACCCCTTCAGCCTGGAATTGACCCTCTGGGGTCTGCGCCTGGGCGACGAGAAGAACCCCCAGCTCGCCTTCCGCCGGCTGTACGCCAACCTGCAGCTGGACAGCCTGTGGAAACGCCAGCTGCACCTGGCCGACGTCGAGCTGGAAGGTCCGCATACCGAACTGCTGTTCGACGAGAAGGGCCAGCTCAACCTGGCCAGCCTGTTCAGGATCCCGCCGAGCGAATCGCCCGAGCCTGAACAGCCGAGCGACCCGTTCCCGCTGCGCATCGACCGCATCCAACTGGCCGAGGGCAGCCTGCACTTCCAGGACCTGCGACCGAGCGAGCCGGTGGACTTCAGCTTCGATCCGCTGGGCTTCGAGCTGCACAACCTCAGCACCCTGCCCGACGACGGCGCGAAGATGACCCTGGTCGCCACCGGCCCGAACGGCGGCCGCCTCGACTGGGAAGGCGACCTGACCCTGGTGCCGATCACGTCCAGGGGCCACCTGAGCGTCAAGGATATCCAGCTCAAGGCCTGGTGGCCCTATGTCCGCGACAATGCCCCACTGGTGCTGGAGAACGGCGTGGTCAGCCTCTCCAGCGACTATCGCCTGGACCTGTCCAAGGACACCCAGCTGCTGCTCGACAAGGCCGCGCTGAAACTCGCCGACTTCAGCATCAATTCGCCCCAGGGCAAGCCGCTGGCCAAGCTCGCCAGCCTCGACGTGGCCGCTACCACCCTGGACCTGGCCAAGCAGGAAGTGGTGCTCGGCGAAGTCCGCAGCCAGGGCCTGGAGGCCTGGGCCGCGCGCGAGAAGGACGGCCAGCTCGACTGGCAGAAACTGTTCGCCGACTTCACTCCGCCGCCACGCAAGGCGCCTGCGCCCAAGCCGGCGGAAAACACCGATCCCGCCGCTGCCCCGGCCGACGCGGCGAAGACCACCAGCGAACCGGCAACCGACGGTGCCGCCAAGGCAGCCGCGATAGCCTCGGGCGAAGCGGGCAAGGACAGGCCGGCGGAGAAGGACGCCAGCGTCGCCGAGACGGAAAGGGCAACGGACGACAAAGAGTCCGCCAAGGTCGCGGAAGGCGGCGCTGCCGATAAAGTAGCCAAGCAAGAGACGAGCAAGGCTCCGAAGACCGGCAAGGCAACCGGGCAGGAAACGGCCAAGACTGCGGAGATCGACAAGGCGGCCAGCGACAAGCCGCAACAGCTCGCCGGCACTGCAAAGACGCCTCCGCCGGAAACTACGAAAGCCGCCGCGGAGACGCCCGCCAAGCCCTGGCACATTGTCCTGCGCGACGCCCAGCTGCGCGGCTACAAGGCGCACCTGGTGGATCGCCAACCGGCCACCGCGGTCCCGCTGGAAGTCGGCCCGCTGGACCTCGACCTGCAGAACGTCGACAGCCTCGGCAAGACCCCCTTCGACCTCAAGCTCAAGACCGGCCTCGGCAACCGCGGCCAGATCCAGGCCAGCGGCCAGGTTGTGCTCGACCCGGTCAGCGCCAGGCTCAAGGTCAGTACCCGCGACATCGACCTGCGCGTGGCCCAGGCCTACATCTCGCCGTTCATCCGCCTGGAACTGCGCAGCGGCTTCCTTGGCAGCGAGCTGGCGGTCGACCTGAAGAGCGTCGAGCCGCTGGCCTTCAGCGTCGACGGCAGCGCCGAAGTCAGCCAGTTGCATACCCTGGATACCATCAAGGACCGCGACTTCGTCAAATGGACCAAGCTGACCCTCAACGGCCTCGCCTATCGGCACGAGGACAGCCTGTCGATCCAGGGCGTGACCTTCGAGGAGCCCTACGCCCGCTTCATCATCAACGAAGATCGCAGCACCAACGTCAGCGAACTGATCATCCCGCAACCGGATAGTTCGTCCGGCAAGGTCGCCGCCGAAAGCAAGAACGCGCCGGCGAGCAAGCCGCTGGGCATCCACATCGGCGGCGTACGGATCAACAACGGCTCGGCGAACTTCGCCGACCTGACCCTGATGCCGCCGTTCGGTACCGCCATCCAGCAGCTCAGCGGCGAAGTCGGCACCCTCGACACGCGCAACTCGCAGCCGGCCAAGGTCGACATCAAGGGCAAGGTCGACAAGTACGCACCGGTAACCATCGCCGGCGAACTGGACCCATTCGACCCGCTGAAGAAGCTCGACATCACCACCAGCTTCAAGCGCGTCGAGCTGACCACCCTGACGCCCTATTCCGGCAAGTTCGCCGGCTACCGCATCCGCAAGGGGCGACTCAACCTGGACCTGCACTACCAGATCGAACGCAGCCAACTGAAGGCGGAAAACAAGGTCCTGCTGGAAGGCCTGCAACTCGGCGAGAAGGTCGACAGCCCGGATGCCGTGGACCTGCCGGTGAAGCTGGCGGTAGCCCTGCTCAAGGACACCAAGGGCAACATCGATATCCAGTTGCCGGTGGCCGGTGATCTGAACAACCCGGAGTTCAGCGTCATGCCGATCGTCTGGCAGACCCTGCGCAACCTGGTCCTGCGCGCCGTGCAGGCGCCGTTCAAGTTCATCGCCGGCCTCGCCGCCGGCGGCAACGAGGATCTCGGCACGGTACCCTTCGCCGCGGGCAGCGACGAGCTGACGCCAGAAGCCCAGGCCAACCTCGACAAGCTCGCCGATGCGCTCAAGGAGCGGCCGGCGCTGCGCCTGGAAGTGGAAGGCGTGGCTTCCGCCGCGGCTGACGGTCCCTCGATCGGCGCCAAGCGTCTCGAACTGGAATACCAGAACACCTACTACCGCATGCTCCAGCGTCGCGGCGACAAGGTACCGAGCGACGCCAAGCAACTCGAGGTGCCGGAGAACATGCAGCCGCCGCTGCTCGAAGGCATCTACCGGACCCGCCTGAAGCAGCAGCCACCGGCCGAGTGGAAGGAACTGGACAGCGACGAACGCACCGCGAAGATGCGCGAAGCGGTGATCGCTTCCTGGGCCAAGAGCCAGGTGCTGCTGCGCCAGATCGGCCAGGCCCGGGCCACCCGGATCAAGGATTACCTGGTGGAGAAAGGCCAGTTGCCGGACGATCGCATCTACTTGATCGACGTCAGTTTCGCCGAAGGCGAAGACAAGGGTAATGTCGACACCCAACTGCACCTGGATAGCGAGTGATACCTTGCACAAGCGATTCGCCGCCCTCGCGGCACCCCTGCTCTACCTTGCCTGCGCGAGCGCGCAGGCCGACACCATGCGTTGCGGCAGCGCGCTGGTCAGCGTCGGCGACCGGGCCTTCGAAGTACAGCAAAAGTGCGGCGATCCAGATCACCGCGACGACGTCGGCTATACCCTGGGCAGCTACGATCGGCGGGAATTCAAGGTCGAGGAGTGGGTATACGGCCCGCGCAACGGCGTGACCTACATCCTGACCTTCGAAGCCAACAAGCTGAAACGCATCGAGTTCAAGCGTTGAATCGCTCGTTTTCGCGCACCGGCCTGGTGGCGTTGCTGTCCCTGCTGCCGTTGGCAGATGCTCAGGCCGATTCGCTGCGTTGCGGCAGCCGCCTGGTCAGTACCGGCGACAGCAGCGCCGATGTCCTTGCACGCTGCGGCGAACCACGCAGCCGCGACAGCCTGGGTTATCGCGAGGTCGTCGGGGAATGGGGCAAGCGCTACGAGGTCGAGGTCCAGGAATGGGTCTATGGCCCATGGAGCGGCATGCTGTATTTCGTCCGTTTCGAGGGCAACCGTCTCAGCGCCATCCAGAGCCGGCGCGGCGACTGAATCCAGCACCCATGAAAAAGCCCCGCCGGGCAATCCCGGCGGGGCTTCTTTCTACCTGCTCACAGGCGGTCGCTGAAGTCGCGAACTTCCTGTTCAGCCCTTTCCTTGGACCAGCCATAGCGTTCCTGCAACTTGCCGACCAGGTATTCGGCATGTCCGTCGGCAGCCTGGAGATCGTCGTCGGTCAGATCACCCCAACGCTCCTTGATCTTGCCGGTAAGTTGCTTCCACTTGCCTTTGATCACATCGGAATTCATTGGTCTTCCTCCTGGTGGCGAGGGAAAAGGGGTCGTTCCGTCTGGGCACTTACTCGACCGATTTCAGGCCATCGGCGGAAACGGCTTTCACGCCCTTGATGCCCTTGGCGGTCTCGATCGCCAGGTCACGCTCGGCATCGCTTTTCACGTTGCCGGAAAGGGAAACCACACCTTTGTTGGTCTCGACCTTGATATCGACGCCACTGACATTCTTGTTGGCGATCAGGCTGGATTTCACCTTGCTGGTGATCCAGGTATCGGAAACCGCTTCTTCGGTTTTCTGCATAGTGTCGTTGGCCGCCAGGCTGATGGGCTGGGCAGCGAACGCGTTGGCCATCGAGAAGCTCAGAGCAGTGGCAGTAGCAGCGGCAATAGCGAGTTTGCTGAATTTCATTGCGGTTTCTCCTATGGATTTCGAAAAACTGCAGCCATTCCTGGCGTCAGTTGCATAGTAGATATCGCAAGCGCTGTGCCAGTTTCCCTCTAAAATAAAATCCTTTAAAAACAGTAAGTTAAAAAACAGGCCGGAAGCGAGACGGTTGCAGAATGCCGAATTGGCGATGACAGGGCTTGCAAAATGCAAGGATTCGCCCCCCCTTCGCCGAGAAGCGTGTCGCGGAAACGAAAACAGGGCCCGAGGGCCCTGTTTTCATCGATCACGACTCGACTTACACGCCGGAAGCTTCGGCGGCAGCCACGTCCTTGATCGACAGCTTGATGCGGCCACGGTTGTCCACGTCGAGCACCAGCACCTTCACTTCCTGGCCTTCCTGCAGCACGTCGGTGACCTTGTCGATGCGCTTGTCGCTGATCTGCGAGATATGCACCAGGCCGTCCTTGCCCGGCAGGATGTTGACGAAGGCACCGAAGTCGACGATGCGCTCCACCTTGCCGACGTAGATCTTGCCGATCTCGGCTTCCGCGGTGATCGCCAGGACGCGCAGCTTGGCGGCCTCGGCGGCTTCCTTGGTTTCGCCGTAGATCTTCACGCTGCCATCGTCCTCGATGTCGATCGAAGCCTTGGTCTCTTCGCAGATACCACGGATGGTCGCGCCGCCCTTGCCGATGACGTCGCGGATCTTGTCCGAGTCGATCTTCATCTGCAGCATGGTCGGGGCGTTCTCGGACAGCTCGGCGCGCGGCTTGGCGATGACCTGGTTCATCTGGCCGAGGATGTTCAGGCGAGCTTCCAGGGCCTGGCCCAGGGCGATCTCCATGATCTCTTCGGTGATACCGTTGATCTTGATGTCCATCTGCAGGGCGGTGACGCCCTTGTCGGTACCGGCAACCTTGAAGTCCATGTCGCCCAGGTGGTCTTCGTCACCGAGGATGTCGGTCAGGACGGCGAACTTCTCGCCTTCCTTGACCAGGCCCATGGCGATACCGGCGACCGGCGCCTTGACCGGCACACCGGCATCCATCAGCGCCAGGGAGGCGCCGCACACGGAGGCCATCGAGCTGGAACCGTTGGACTCGGTGATCTCGGAAACCACGCGAATGGTGTAGGGGAACTCGTCCTGGGTCGGCAGCATGGCGGCGACGCCACGACGGGCCAGACGGCCATGGCCGATTTCACGACGACCCGGGCTGCCCATGCGGCCGCACTCGCCTACCGAGAACGGCGGGAAGTTGTAGTGCAGCATGAAGGCGTCCTTGCGCTCGCCTTCCAGGGTATCCAGCAGCTGGGCATCGCGCGCGGTGCCGAGGGTCGCGACGACCAGGGCCTGGGTTTCGCCACGGGTGAACAGCGCGGAACCGTGGGTCTTGCCGAGCACGCCGACTTCGATGCGCAGCGGACGCACGGTACGGGTGTCACGACCGTCGATACGCGGCTTGCCATTGACGATGTTCTCGCGAACGGTGCGGTATTCCAGCAGGCCGAATACGTCCTTGACCTCGGAAGCCGGGAACTTGCCCTCTTCCTCGCCGGCGAACAGGGCCACGGCCTGGTCGCGCAGCTCGCCCAGACGGTTGTAGCGGTCCTGCTTGATGGTGATGGTATAGGCCTGGGAGATCGCTTCGCCCAGCTCTGCCTTGATGGCGTTGACCAGCACGGTGTTTTCCGCCGGGGCTTTCCAGTCCCAGGCCGGCTTGCCGGCTTCGGCGGCCAGCTCCTTGACGGCACGGATCACCGCCTGGAACTCGTCGTGGGCGAACAGCACGGCACCGAGCATCTGGTCTTCGGTCAGTTCGTCGGCCTCGGACTCCACCATCAGCACGGCGTCTTCGGTACCGGCCACGACCATGTCGAGGCTGGAACTCTGCAGTTGCTCGTAGGTGGGGTTGAGGATGTAGCCGATTTCCGGATGGAAACCGACGCGGGCGGCGCCGATCGGGCCGGCGAACGGAATGCCGGAGATCGCCAGGGCGGCGGAGGTGCCGATCATCGCGGCGATGTCCGGATCGGACTTCTTGTTGGTGGAGACGACGGTGCAGACGACCTGCACTTCATTCATGAAACCTTCGGGGAACAGCGGACGGATCGGACGGTCGATCAGGCGCGAGGTCAGGGTTTCCTTCTCGGAAGGACGTCCTTCACGCTTGAAGAAACCGCCGGGGATACGGCCTGCGGCGTAGGTCTTTTCCTGGTAGTGCACGGACAGCGGGAAGAAGTCGCGGCCTTCGGCCGGCGACTTGGCGCCGACCACGGTGACCAGCACGCTGACGTCGTCCATGGTGACCAGTACGGCGCCGGTGGCCTGGCGAGCGATACGGCCGGTCTCGAGAGTGACGGTCGACTGACCGAACTGGAATTGCTTGGTTACCGGGTTCACGGTGTCTTTACCTTCTATGTTGCCTTGGGGGAAATCGGTGGAATGCCGGGAGTCGGACCCGAATCGATTCCTAGAAAGCGCGAAGCTGGAAGCCCGACGCCGATACCCGCCTCGTGTGCGGGTATCGACGCCAGACTTCCAGCTCCTTGCTTCAAGCTGCCGACCGGCGTCGCTTAGCGACGCAGACCCAGACGGCCGATCAGGGCAGTGTAGCGAGACACGTCTTTGCCCTTCAGGTAGTCCAGCAGCTTACGGCGCTGGTTAACCATACGGATCAGACCACGGCGGGAATGGTGATCCTTGCCGTTGGCCTTGAAGTGATCCTGCAGCTTGTTGATGTTGGCGGACAGCAGGGCTACCTGCACTTCCGGGGAACCGGTGTCGCCTTCAGCTTGCTTGTATTCGTTAACGATCTGCGCTTTTTCTTCAACGCTCAGTGCCATGATGGGCTTCCTCTGAGTGAACAGGCCGGGAATCGCTTCCCGTGTTTTAAAAGGAGGAATGACCGTGCCTGCTGACAGCCACCCTCGTATCGGTCTTATGACCGAATCAGTCGACGCGGGGCGATACGCCCGTCGTCGGTCACTTCACCGATACCGATGAAACGACCTGTGTGATCCTGCACCCGCAACCAGCCGAACTTCGGCGCTTCCGGGGCCCGCACCGGCTGCCCGTGCAGCCAGTAGTACGCACTGTGCTCGGACAACTGCAACACCGGCCAATGCAACAGGCCGCTGTCTTCCGGCATCAGGAATTGGTCCAGCGCTTCCGGACCACCTTCGGCATGCACGCGTTCGAGCGTCTCGAGGGTGATCGCCTGGGCCAGGGCGAACGGCCCGGCCTGGGTCCGCCGCAGTGCCGCGACGTGCGCGCCGCAGCCCAGGACCTGGCCGAGATCTTCCACCAGCGTACGCACGTAGGTGCCTTTGCTGCAGGAAACGGCCAGGGTCGCACAGGGCGGCTCGAAGGAGAGCAAATCCAGGCGCGTAATAGTAACAGAACGCGCCTCGCGCTCCACTACCTCTCCTGCACGGGCGAGCTTGTACAGCGGCTGTCCGTCTTTCTTCAGCGCCGAGTACATCGGCGGCACCTGCTCTATGTCGCCACGGAAGCGCGGCAGGGCCTGTTCGAGATCGTCCCGACCGACGGTCACGTCCCGCTCGGCGAGCAGTTCGCCCTCGGCGTCGCCGGTGGTGGTGGTGATGCCCATGCGCATCACCGTCTCGTAACCCTTGTCGGCATCGAGAAGATACTGGGAGAACTTGGTCGCCTCGCCGAAGCACAGCGGCAGCACCCCGGTGGCCAGCGGGTCGAGGCTGCCGGTGTGGCCGGCCTTCTCGGCATTGAGCAGCCAGCGGACCTTCTGCAGTGCCTGGTTGGAACTCATGCCGCGCGGCTTGTCGAGCACCAGGATGCCGCTGATGGAGCGGCGGATACGCTTCACCTGGGCCACGCTCAGTCCTCGGTCTCGGCGCCGTGGCGGCGGCCGTCTTCGGCCACCGCACGTTCGATCAGCGCGGACAGCTCGGCGCCGCGGCGGATGCTTTCGTCGTAGTGGAAATGCAGTTGCGGCACGCTGCGCAGCTTCATCGACTTGCCCAGCAGCATGCGCAGGTAGCCGGCGGCATCGTTGAGGATTTCCATGTTCAGGGCGATCTTGCCGGCATCGTCCTGGCCCATGACGGTGATGAACACCTTGGCGTGCGCCACGTCGCGGCTGACCTCGACACCGGTGATGGTGACCAGGCCCAGGCGCGGGTCCTTGATCTCGCGCTGGATCAGTTGAGCCAGTTCGCGTTGCATCTGATCGCCGATACGCTGGGTACGGCTGTAGTCTTTTGCCATTTTTCAACCTGCCTCCAGCGACACCCGGTCACTGGAAAAAAAAGCGACAAACGCCCGGGACAGCTGGAAGCCGGCCCGGGCGCTGTGGTTACGCACTCGCCATCAAAGGCTGCGTGCGACTTCGACCTTCTCGAACACTTCGATCTTGTCGCCGACCTTGACGTCGTTGTAGCTCTTCACGCCGATGCCGCACTCCATGCCGGCACGCACTTCGGCGACGTCGTCCTTGAAGCGACGGAGAGACTCCAGCTCGCCTTCGAAGATGACCACGTCGTCGCGCAGCACGCGGATCGGACGGTTGCGGTGCACCATGCCCTCGGTGACCATGCAGCCGGCGATCGCGCCGAACTTCGGCGAGCGGAACACGTCGCGCACCTCGGCGATGCCCAGGATGTTCTCCCGCAGGTCGCTGCCGAGCATGCCGGTCAGGGCCTTCTTGACGTCCTCGATGATGTCGTAGATCACGTTGTAGTAACGCATATCCAGACCTTCGGCTTCGACGATCTTGCGCGCGCCGGCGTCGGCACGCACGTTGAAGCCGAACAGCACCGCGTTGGAAGCCAGCGCCAGGTTGGCGTCGGACTCGGTGATGCCACCGACGCCGCCACCGACCACGCGGACCTGCACTTCGTCGTTGCCCAGGCCGCTGAGCGAGCCTTGCAGAGCCTCGAGCGAACCGCGCACATCGGCCTTGAGGACGATGTTCAGGGTCTTCTTCTCTTCCTGGCCCATGTTCTCGAAGATGTTTTCCAGCTTGCCCGCATGGGCACGCGCCAGTTTCACCTCACGGAACTTGCCTTGACGGAACAGGGCGACTTCGCGGGCCTTCTTCTCGTCGGCGACCACGGTCATCTCGTCACCGGCATCCGGCGTACCGTCCAGGCCGAGGATCTCGACCGGGATCGACGGGCCGGCTTCCTTGATCGGCTTGCCGTTCTCGTCGAGCATGGCGCGGACACGACCGTAGTTGATGCCGACCAGCACCATGTCGCCCTGGCGCAGGGTACCGTCCTGGACCAGCACGGTGGCCACCGGGCCGCGTCCCTTGTCCAGGCGCGACTCGACCACCACGCCACGGCCCGGGGCCGACGGAGTGGCTTTCAGTTCGAGCACTTCTGCCTGCAGCAGGACCGCTTCGAGCAGTTCATCGACGCCAGTACCGAGCTTTGCCGAAACCGGGACGAAGGGAGCGTCGCCGCCCCACTCTTCCGGGATCACGTCGAGAGCGGCCAGGCCGTTCTTGATGTTGTCCGGGTTGGCCTCGGGCTTGTCGATCTTGTTCACCGCGACCACGATCGGCACGCCCGCCGCTTTCGCATGCTGCACGGCTTCCTGGGTCTGCGGCATGACGCCGTCGTCGGCCGCGACCACCAGGATCACGATGTCGGTCGCCTGGGCGCCACGGGCACGCATCGCGGTGAACGCGGCGTGGCCGGGGGTATCCAGGAAGGTCACCATGCCACGCTCGGTTTCGACGTGGTAGGCACCGATATGCTGGGTGATGCCGCCGGCTTCGCCCGCGGCGACCTTGGCGCGACGGATGTAGTCGAGCAGCGAGGTCTTGCCGTGGTCGACGTGGCCCATGACGGTGACGACCGGCGCGCGGGTGACCGCCTCGCCCTCGAACTTCAGGGACTCGGCCAGTTGTTCTTCCAGCGCGTTCTCGCTGACCAGCTTGACCTTGTGGCCCAGCTCTTCGGCGACCAGTTGGGCGGTCTCCTGGTCCAGGACCTGGTTGATGGTCACCGGGGAGCCCATCTTGAACATGAACTTGACGACTTCGGCGCCCTTGACCGACATCTGGGCGGCCAACTCGGCTACGGTGATGGTCTCACCGATGTTCACTTCACGCACGATCGGTCCTGTCGGGTTCTGGAACCCGTGCTGGTTGCGCTTCTTCAGCTTCGACTTGCCACCACGACCGCCGCGACGGTAGCCATCGCTTTCCTCGTCGGTGCTGCGTGGAGCCACGCGCGGAGCAGGAACCTTTTCCTTCTCCTTGACCGAGGGACGGTGCTGGGTGTGCTTGCGGTCGCGGCGGTCGTCGTCCTCGTCACGCTTGGGCGCGCGGCGCGGCTCTTCCTTCTTGCGTTCTTCCGCGGCGGCAGGCTTGGCCACCGGCTCGGCAGCCGCGACATCCGCCACCACGGCAGGCTCGCCACCGGCAGTAGCCGCTGCTTCCTGGGCGGCCTTGGCACGCGCAGCTTCCTCGGCCTTGCGCGCTTCCTCTTCGGCACGCTGGCGGGCAGCGGCCTCTTCGGCCTTCAGGCGCTCCGCCTCTTCCGCCGCACGCTGCTCCTCGAGCTCGCGCTGGCGCTCGGCCTCGATCTCGTCGGGGCTGCGCTTGACATAGGTTTTCTTCTTGCGAACTTCGACGCTCACCGTCTTGCTGCCACCCACTTTCAGCGTGGTAGTGGTCTTGCGTTGCAGGGTGATCTTGCGCGGTTCGCTGGCGCGATCGCCATGGCTGCCTTTCAGGTGGGTCAGCAGGGCTTGCTTCTCGCTATCCGTTACAACTTGTTCGGCACTGGTGTGCGGCAGACCTGCGTCACGCATCTGCAGCAGCAGGCGCTCCACCGGTGTGTCGACCACCTGGGCCAGTTCTTTCACCGTGACTTGCGTCATGCACTTCTCTCCTCAGGCCGCGACTGCTTACTCGAACCAATGGGCCCGGGCGGCCATGATCAACTTGCCGGCACGCTCTTCGTCCATGCCGTCGATGTCGAGCAGATCGTCGATCGATTGCTCGGCCAGATCTTCACGGGTGGTTACGCCACGCAGCGCCAGGTCCAGGGCCAGCTCCTTGCTCATGCCATCGAGGCTGAGCAGGTCTTCTGCCGGTTGTGCGTCGGCGAGCTTCTCTTCGGTCGCAATGGCCTTGGTCAGCAGGCGATCCTTGGCACGGGAGCGCAGCTCGTTGACGATGTCTTCGTCGAAGCCATCGATGCTGAGCATCTCTTCCATCGGTACGTAGGCGATTTCCTCAAGAGTCGTGAAGCCCTCTTCCACCAGTACCTGGGCCAGTTCCTCGTCGACATCCAGCTCGTCGACGAAGCGCTGCAGGATATCCCCGGTCTCGGCCTGTTGCTTGGCCTGGATATCCGCCTCGGTCATCACATTCAGGGTCCAGCCGGTCAACTGGCTGGCCAGACGGACGTTCTGGCCACTGCGGCCGATAGCCTGCGCCAGATTGTCCTCGGCGACGGCGATATCCATGGTATGGGTATCCTCGTCGACGATGATCGCCGCCACCTCGGCCGGAGCCATGGCGTTGATCACGAATTGCGCCGGGTTGTCGTCCCAGAGGACGATGTCCACCCGCTCTCCACCGATCTCGCCGGATACCGCCTGGACGCGCGAACCGCGCATGCCGATGCAGGCGCCCTGCGGGTCGATGCGCTTGTCCTTGGAACGAACGGCGATCTTGGCGCGCGAGCCCGGGTCACGGGCGGCGGCCATCACGTCGATCAACTGCTCGGCGATTTCCGGTACTTCGATGCGGAACAGCTCGATCAACATTTCCGGCGCGGTACGCGACAGGACCAGCTGAGGACCGCGGTTCTCGGTACGGATCTCCTTCAGCAGGGCACGCACGCGGGTGCCAACGCGGAAGGTCTCGCGCGGAATGATCTGGTCGCGGGCCAGCAGCGCCTCGGCGTTGTTGCCGAGATCGACGATGACGTTGTCGCGGGTGACCTTCTTCACGGTACCGGAAATGATCTCGCCGACCTTCTCGCGGTAGGCATCGACCACCTGGGCGCGCTCGGCCTCGCGGACCTTCTGCACGATGACCTGCTTGGCGGTCTGCGCAGCGATGCGGCCGAACTCGATGGATTCGATCTTTTCTTCGATGACCTCGCCGACCTTCGCGCCCGGCTTCTGCTCCTGGACGTCCTCGACGGTGATCTCGGTGGCGGGGTCCTGGTAGTCCTCGTCGGCGACGACGTGCCAACGACGGAAAGTCTCGTAGCTGCCGTTATGACGATTGATCTCGACGCGCAGGTCGACCTCGTCCTCGAAACGTTTCTTGGTGGCGGTCGCCAGAGCCAGCTCCAGCGCCTCGAAAATCACGCCGGCCGGTACGCCCTTTTCGTTGGATACCGACTCAACAACCAGCAGTACTTCTTTGCTCATTGTACGCCTCGCCTTTCAATCCATTGGATCCGCGGATTCGCGTCTCAATCAAAACGGGGAATGATGTTGGCCTTGTCGATCGAATCGATCGGCAGCAGGTACTCGTGATCGTCCACCAGGACCACCACATCCTGCTCCTCCACACCACGGAGAATGCCTTGGTAGTTACGCCGCCCCTCATAGGGCGAACGCAGCCTGATCTTCACTTGCTCGCCGGCATGCTTGGCGAACTGTTCGAGGGTGAACAGCGGCCGATCCATGCCCGGAGAGGACACCTCCAGGGTGTACTCGCCGCTGATCGGGTCTTCGACGTCGAGAATACCGCTGACCTGCCGACTGACGGCTTCACAGTCATCGATGAGGATGCCTTCGGGGCGGTCGATATAGACGCGCAACACCGAATGACGACCCTGGGAAATGAACTCGACGCCCCAGCACTCATAGCCGAGCGCCTCGACCACAGGGGCCAGCAAGGCCTGCAACTGTTCTAGCTTGCTCGACACCTGATCGCCTCGCGTATGTCGTAGAAACAAAAAATGGGCGAAACGCCCATCCCTAAATTGCCACTCGGAACCGTGGCATGGACTGTCCAGCTAACAAAAAGCCCCTAAAAAGGGGCCCTGAAAAACTGGTTGCGGGGGCTGGATTTGAACCAACGACCTTCGGGTTATGAGCCCGACGAGCTACCAGACTGCTCCACCCCGCGTCAAAGCTGGTGCAAGATTATACGACCGACACCCTGGCGGGTCAACCGAACCTTGCGGAGACAAACCCCGCGGGACGGGGCTTGCTTATATGGTACCGAGGAGGGGACTCGAACCCCTACAGCCTATGGCCACTACCACCTCAAGGTAGCGTGTCTACCAATTCCACCACCTCGGCAGAAACCTTTCTCTTACTTCTGTTCAGGAGCCGCCGGTACATCGCCTGCACTTTCCGCAGGCTTCGACTGCTCCTGAAGAACCGGCACATCGTCAGCGGCCGGTGCTTTCTCTTGCTTCTGCTCCAGAACTGCCGGATCCGGCAGCCCGATGTGTTGCAGAGCATCAGACTTTTCTTTAGCGAAGTACGCTAAGCCAAGGCTGGTCAAGAAAAAAACCGCTGCCAGTATACCAGTAATCCGACTCAAAAAGGTAGCGGAACCTTGGCTTCCGAAAACAGTTGCCGAAGCACCTGCACCGAAAGAAGCCCCTGCATCCGCACCCTTGCCATGCTGAACGAGGATCAGGCCAACAAGACCCAATGCCATCAGCAGGTGCACGACAATTACGACCTTTTCCAGCATCTTCAGCTTCCCGCGGCACGACAGATCGCGCCGAACTCATCCGCATTGAGGGAGGCTCCACCTACCAGCCCCCCATCGATATCCGGCATGCCGAACAACTCGGCTGCACTTGCCGCCTTTACACTGCCGCCGTAAAGGAGTCGCACACCTTTTGCGACCTCGGCATTTTCCGCTGCCAGTTGCGCGCGGATCGCCGCGTGCACTTCCTGGGCTTGCGCGGGGGACGCGGTCAATCCGGTCCCGATCGCCCAGACTGGCTCGTAAGCCACGACTGCGCGAGCAAAAGCTCCAACACCCAACTCGTCGATCACGCTTCCCAGCTGCCTTGCGACAACCTCCAGCGTCTTGCCCGCCTCGCGCTCCGCCCGGGTCTCCCCGACACACAGCACCGGCACCAGGCCGCACGACTGAGCCGCGGCAAACTTGCGACTCACAACCTCGTCACTCTCGCCGAGAATCAGGCGACGCTCCGAGTGGCCCACAAGGACCATGCTACAACCGACATCCGCCAACTGACTGGGAGCAGTCTCACCGGTCAGCGCGCCTTGCATCGGCTCGACGGCGCTGTTCTGCGCACCTACATCGATCGCCTTGCCGGCCAGGCCCTGGATGACCTGGCTGATGAACAAGCAAGGCGGCATCACAGCTACATCGACTCCGCTCGGCAACGCCAGCTGACGCAAGCCTTTGATCAACTCGGCCACACTGGAATGCGTACCGTGCATTTTCCAGTTACCGGCCACCAAGGGTCGACGCATGCTGTACCTCGCGGGGCAAAGTGGGCGCAGATGTTACTCAACAGTTTCCAGACTGGCAAGCAAAATCAAGCACATACCTCAGAAACAATTTTTGCCAGCTGTTCGGCGTGGGCACGAACGCTAGCTTCCTCGTCACCCTCGACCATCACCCGGACCAACGGCTCTGTGCCGGATTTGCGCAGCAGGACACGACCGCGCCCGCCCATTTGCTCGGTGACGCGGACGCTGGCCTCCTTCACCGAGGGGTGCTCGAGCGGATCGTTTTCGCCCTTGAAGCGCACATTGATCAGCACCTGGGGGCACTTGCGAATCCCCTGGCGCGCCTCGGCCAGGGTCTGGCCGCGATGCTTGAGCGCCATCAGCACCTGTAGCGCCGCGATGATGGCATCGCCCGTCGTGGTGTTCTGGCAGCAGACGATATGCCCCGAATTCTCCCCTCCCAGCATCCAGTTCCGAGCCAGTAGTTCGGCCATCACATAGCGATCGCCGACCTTCGCCCGCACGAACGGGATATGCAGTTCCTGCAAAGCCAGCTCCAGGCCGAGGTTGCTCATCAGGGTGCCGACCACACCACCTTGCAGGCGCCCGCTTTCCTGCAGGTCGCGCGCGATGAGGAAAAGCAGTTCGTCGCCATCCACGACCGCACCGGTATGGTCGACCATCATCACCCGGTCGCCGTCGCCGTCGAAGGCGATGCCGAGATCAGCATGGTGCTCGACCACCGCAGCCTGCAGGCCATCCAGGTGAGTGGAGCCGCACTTGTCGTTGATGTTCAGGCCATTCGGGCTGGCCGCCAGCACCGTCACTTCCGCGCCCAGTTCCCGGAAGACGCTGGGAGCGATCTTGTAGGTAGCGCCGTTGGCGCAGTCGAGCACGACCTTGAGACCGTTGAAGTCGGTGCTGGTCGGCACGCTGCTCTTGCAGAATTCGATGTAGCGCCCCGCCGCGTCATTGATCCGCGAAACCTTGCCGAGACGGGCGGACTCCACCACGGTCATCGGCGCATCGAGCAGCTCCTCGATCATCAGCTCGACGTCGTCCGGGAGCTTGGTCCCCTGCCCGGAGAAGAACTTGATGCCGTTGTCGTCGTGGGGATTGTGCGAAGCGCTGATCACCACCCCGGCCTCGGCGTGGAAAGTCCGCGTCAGGTAGGCGATGCCGGGGGTAGGCATCGGTCCCAGCAACAGGGTATCGGCGCCGGAAGCGGAGAGCCCGGCCTCGAAGGCCGACTCGAACATGTAACCCGAGCTGCGCGTGTCCTTGCCGATCAGGACCCGGCAGTTGCCCTGCCGGCGGAAGGCCATGCCCACCGCCCAGCCCAGTTTGAGAACGAAGTCCGGAGTAATCGGAAACTCGCCGACGCGACCACGGATACCGTCAGTCCCGAAGTATTTTCTGCTCATCTTTTGTCTTCCGTGCTCAATCCGCCATTTCAACGGCGGAGATCATTCGCATCACGTCGACGGTCGCCGCCACGTCATGCACTCGAATTATCCGTGCGCCCTTGGCCAGCGCCAGGGCCGCCAGCGCGAGACTGCCGTAGAGGCGTTCGTCCACCTCCCGCCCCAGTACCTTGCCGATCATGCTCTTGCGCGAAACGCCGACCAACAACGGCAGGCCCAGGCCATGGAGTGCCTGCAGATGCCTGAACAGCACCAGGTTGTGCTCCAGTGTCTTGGCAAAACCGAAACCCGGATCCAGTAACAGCCGCTCGCGGTCGATTCCGGCCGCCACGCAGGCCTCCACACGCTCCTGCAGGAACGCGCCGACTTCCGCCACCACATCCTGGTAGGCAGGCGCATCCTGCATGGTCTGCGGTTCTCCACGCATGTGCATGAGGCAGACCGCCAGGCCGCTATCCACCGCAGCATCCAGCGCACCGTCGCGCTGCAGCGAACGGACGTCGTTGATCAGACCCGCTCCGAGACGCGCAGTTTCGCGCATGACCGCAGGCGTGGAGGTATCCACCGAAATCACGACGTCCAACTCGCGGGCGATGCGTTCGACTACCGGAGCGACCCGCTCCAACTCCTCCGTCGGAGAAACGCTGCGCGCACCGGGACGGGTCGACTCGCCGCCGACGTCGATGAGCGTTGCGCCTTCCCGCACCATGCGCTCGGCATGCCGCAGGGCATCGTCGAGCCGGTCGTAACGGCCGCCGTCGGAAAAGGAATCGGGGGTGACATTGAGGATGCCCATGACATGTGGGCGGGCCAAATCAAGAACCCGACTGCCGCAAGGCAGTCGGGTCGGGTATTGCGGATTGCTCATTCAGGGCTCTCAGTGCTCGCCGGCCGGCCCACCGATGGGAGGGGTGTTCTCGCGGCGGCCCGACTCTTCCAGGTTGGCCGGCGGGGTGCCGGTACCCGAACCACCCTGCCAGTCACGCGGCTCGCGCGGCACGCGACCGGCCATGATGTCGTCGATCTGGTCGGAGTCGATGGTCTCGTACTTCATCAGTGCGTCGGCCATCATCTCCAGCTTGTCGCGATTCTCGTCGAGCAGTCGCTTGGCGGTACCGTAGCAGTCGTCGATGATGCGCCGTACTTCCTGGTCGATCATCTTGGCAGTCTCGCCCGACACATTGGCGTGCTGGCTGCCGGCGCTACGGCCGAGGAACACCTCGCCCTCCTCCTCCGCGTACATCAGCGGACCGAGCTTCTCGGACAGCCCCCACTTGGTCACCATGTTCCGCGCCAACTGGGTAGCACGCATGATGTCGTTGGAGGCGCCAGTGGTGACGCCTTCGAAGCCGAGGGTCATCTCTTCCGCGATACGGCCGCCGAACAGCGAGCAGATCTGGCTTTCCAGCGCGCGCTTGGACAGGCTGTAGCGATCCTCCTCGGGGAGGAACATGGTCACGCCCAAGGCACGTCCACGCGGAATGATGGACACCTTGTAGACCGGGTCATGCTCCGGCACCAGGCGACCGACGATGGCGTGGCCGGCCTCGTGGTAGGCGGTGTTGCGCTTCTCCTTCTCGGACATGACCATGGTCTTGCGCTCGGCGCCCATCATGATCTTGTCCTTGGCCAGCTCGAACTCACGCATGTCGACGATGCGCTTGTTGGAGCGCGCGGCGAACAGCGAGGCCTCGTTGACCAGGTTGGCCAGGTCGGCGCCGGAGAAACCGGGCGTACCGCGGGCGATGACGGCAGGGTCGACATGGTCGCCCAGCGGCACCTTGCGCATGTGCACCTTGAGGATCTGTTCGCGCCCGCGGATATCCGGCAAGCCGACCACCACCTGGCGGTCGAAGCGGCCCGGACGCAGCAGCGCCGGGTCCAGAACGTCCGGACGGTTGGTGGCAGCGATAACGATGATGCCATCGTTCATCTCGAAGCCATCCATCTCCACCAGCAGTTGGTTGAGGGTCTGCTCGCGCTCGTCGTGACCGCCGCCCAGGCCGGCGCCGCGATGGCGGCCGACGGCGTCGATCTCGTCGATGAAGATGATGCACGGCGCGTGCTTCTTGGCCTGGTCGAACATGTCGCGGACGCGGGAGGCGCCCACGCCGACGAACATCTCGACGAAGTCGGAACCGGAAATGGTGAAGAACGGTACCTTGGCCTCGCCGGCGATGGCCTTGGCCAGCAGGGTCTTGCCGGTGCCGGGCGGGCCGACCATCAGCACGCCGCGCGGGATGCGGCCGCCCAGGCGCTGGAACTTGCCCGGATCGCGAAGGAACTCGACCAGTTCGCTGACCTCCTCCTTGGCCTCGTCGCAGCCGGCGACGTCAGCGAAGGTGGTCTTGACCTGGTCCTCGGACAGCAGGCGCGCTTTGCTCTTGCCGAAGCTCATCGGGCCGCCGCGACCGCCGCCGCCGCCCTGCATCTGGCGCATGAAGAACATGAAGACGGCGATGATCACCAGGATCGGGAAGCTGGCGACCAGCAACTGGGTCCAGATGCTCTGCTGTTCGGGCTGCTTGCCCTCGACCACGACATTGTTGTTGACCAGGTCGCCGATCAGGCCGTTGTCCTGGATCGCCGGGCGGATGGTCTTGAAGGTATCGCCGTCGCTACGCTTGCCGGTGATGACATAGCCATCCACGGTCACTCGCTCGACCTTGCCATCCTTGACCTGCTGGATGAAGTCCGAGTAGTTCAGCGTCTGTGGCTCGCTCGGGCTCGAGAAATTGTTCATCACGGTCACCAGTACCGCCGCGATGATCAGCCACAGAATCAGATTCTTTGCCATGTCGTTCAATTGACTACCCTCTGAAGCCGGCTCCGTCCTGGAAACCGCTTCACACGACGGCCAGACTCCTTCCGGCCAAAAGTACTACACAAGCGCCCGCGCACGCAGGCGTTGTCTGTAACCCTTTATGAACCCTCGCCCGTCCCGGCACAACAGGTCATCGACCAATAGACAGGCTATAGGGTCAATCATTCCAGTCTATTCCCCGCGAAAGCCGCGTGCGAGCAGATACTGTTCCCGCGAACGATCACGCGACGACAGGGGCTTGCGCATCTGTACCTTGTCGAACATTTCCCGGGCCTGCTTGTGGTACTGGTCGAAACCTTCGCCCTGGAAGATCTTGATCAGGAAATCGCCGCCCGGCCGCAGCACACGGCCGGCCAGGTCCAGCGCCAGTTCGCAGAGATACATGGCGCGCGGCTGGTCGGCGGCCCGCACTCCACTCATATTGGGGGCCATATCGGAAATCACAAGGTCTACCGGATGATCGCCGATCGCCTCGAGGATTCGCGCGAACACCGCGTCCTCGGTGAAGTCGCCCTGGATGAAGGTGACGTCGGGGATGCTGTCCATCTCGAGGATGTCCGAAGCGATCAGCCGGCCGCGATCGCCGATCACCCGGCTGGTGACCTGCGACCACCCGCCCGGCGCGGCGCCCAGGTCGACCACGGTCATGCCCGGACGCAGGATGCGGTCCTTCTCCTGGATCTCCAGCAGCTTGTAGCTGGCGCGCGAGCGATAGCCATCGCGCTGGGCCATCTTCACGTAGGGATCGTCGAAATGTTCTTTCAGCCAACGCTGGCTGGTTTTGGAGCGGGCCACGGAATACCTCTTCGGGCACCCCCGGTCGGCGGGGGCAGCATCACTTGGACTAAAACTGGGGTAAAATAGACGACTTTTTCCCAGGGGTCTGATTATGGCGCTCACTCAAGAGCAGAAGAAACAGTTCAAATCTATCGGTCACCACCTGAAACCGGTATTGATCGTAGCCGAGAACGGCTTGACCGAAGGCGTTCTTGCCGAACTCGAGCGCGCACTCAACGATCACGAACTGATCAAGGTGAAACTGGCGCTGGCCGAGCGCGACGATCGCCGCGCCCTGCTCGACGAACTCTGCGCGCAGTCGCGCAGCGACCTGGTGCAAAGCATCGGGAAGATGGCGCTGGTCTACCGGAAGAACCCGAAGCCGAACAAGAGTCTCTCGAACATCAGCCGTTTCGCCGGCATCTGATGCCCCATCCAACCAAGGTCGGGAAACTTCCCGACCTTGTTCAGACGCCTTCCTCGTCCCGCCCCGGTACCGGCTGCAACACCAGCAGCAGGCCACACATCGCCACCGCCAGGTAGTTGAACAGCAGCCAGCGCACCGCCTCGGGCGCCAGCCCACGCACCAGGAAATACGCCAGGCAGAGCAGCGCGACGGCGAGCAACAACTGACCGCGAAGGTCTCGCCAGAGGCTACTCGGCCCCTGGCTCGAAACCAACACCAGCGCCTGCAGCACCGCACAGAATCCGGCGAAGCCGATCAGCAGCGGCGTCAACGCCGCGGCTACGGTTTCCACCAGCAGCGGCGCCAGTCCGGTCTTGGCCAACGCAGGCAGGACCACGAATTGCAGCAACCAGAGGCCGCCGACCCAGAACGTCTGGGCCAGCAGCCAACTGATCGCGCCTGCGCGCAACGGGGCGCGCTTAGATATGGCGAACCTCGACGATCTCGTACTCGACATCGCCGCCCGGGGTTCTCACCAGCACGGCATCGCCCTCGGTCTTGCCGATCAGCGCACGGGCGATCGGCGAATTCACCGAGATCTTGCCACCCTTGATATCCGCCTCGTCGTCGCCGACGATCTGGTAGGTCACGGTCTCGTCGGTCTCGACGTTGGCGATGTCGACGGTGGTGCCGAAGATCACCTTGCCGCTGTGGGGGATGGCGGTGACATCGATGACCTGGGCGTTGGACAGCTTGGCCTCGATGTCGCGGATACGCGCCTCGACCATGCCCTGCTGTTCGCGCGCCGCATGGTACTCGGCGTTTTCCTTGAGGTCGCCCAGTTCACGCGCTTCGGCGATGGCCTGGCTGATCTGCGGGCGCAGCACGCCCTTCAGGTGTTTCACTTCTTCTTCCAGGGCGCGCGCGCCCTGGACGGTCATGGGGAACTTGCTCATGCCTTGATTCCTGCGTGGAGATCCTGCAGACGCCGAACGGTCTTCTCGGGACCGAACTTGAGCGCCTCACAGATCGCCTGCCCACCCGCAATGGTGGTGGTGCAGCAGATCTTGTGCTGCAGGGCGTTTCGACGAATGGAGTAGGAGTCAGCGATGGACTGCCGGCCCTCGGTGGTGTTGATGATCAGGGTGACCTCGTCGTTCTTGATCATGTCCACCACGTGCGGGCGACCTTCGGTCACCTTGTTCACGCGACGCACCGGCAGGCCTGCGGCCTCGATGACACGCGCGGTACCGGCGGTGGCTACCACTTCGAAGCCCAGCGCGACCAGGTCGCCAGCCACCTGGGCGGCGAACGGCTTGTCGTCTTCGCGGACGCTGATGAAGGCGCAACCGGCGGTCGGGAGGATTTCGCTGGCCCCCAACTGAGCCTTGGCAAAGGCTTCGGCAAAGCTATCACCGACACCCATCACTTCACCAGTGGACTTCATTTCCGGGCCAAGGATCGGATCGACGCCTGGGAACTTGGCGAATGGGAACACCGCTTCCTTGACGCTGAAGAACGGCGGGATGATTTCCTGGGTGAAGCCGACCTCGGCCAGGGTCTTGCCGGCCATGACGCGGGCGGCGACCTTGGCCAGCGACTCGCCGACGCACTTGGAGACGAACGGCACGGTACGCGAGGCGCGCGGGTTGACCTCGATGACGAAGATATCCTCGCCCTGCACCGCCATCTGCACGTTCATCAGGCCGACCACGCCCAGCTCCAGGGCCATTTTCTTGACCTGCTCGCGGATCTCGTCCTGGATATGCTGCGGCAGCGAGTACGGCGGCAGCGAACAGGCGGAGTCGCCGGAGTGAACGCCAGCCTGTTCGATATGCTGCATGATCGCGCCGATCACCACGATCTCGCCGTCGCATACCGCGTCGATGTCGACTTCGATGGCGCAGTTGAGGAAGTGGTCGAGCAGCACCGGGCTGTCGTTGGAAACCTGCACCGCCTCGCGCATGTAGCGCTTGAGTTCTTCTTCCTGGTAGACGATTTCCATCGCCCGCCCACCCAGCACGTAGGAGGGACGTACCACCAGCGGATAACCGATGGCCTTGGACGCGGCCAGGGCTTCGTCTTCGCTGCGCGCGGTGGCGTTGGCCGGCTGGCGCAGGTTCAGGCGCTGGACCATCTGCTGGAAGCGCTCGCGGTCTTCGGCACGGTCGATGGCGTCCGGGCTGGTGCCGATGATCGGCACGCCGGCCTCTTCGAGGGCGCGGCAGAGCTTCAGCGGGGTCTGGCCGCCGTACTGGACGATCACGCCCTTGGGCTGCTCGACGCGGACGATCTCAAGGACGTCCTCGAGGGTCACCGGCTCGAAGTACAGGCGGTCGGAGGTGTCATAGTCGGTGGAAACGGTTTCCGGGTTGCAGTTGACCATGATGGTCTCGTAGCCGTCTTCGCGCATCGCCAGCGCCGCGTGCACGCAGCAGTAGTCGAACTCGATGCCCTGGCCGATGCGGTTCGGACCGCCACCGAGGATCATGATCTTCTCGCGGCTCGACGGGTTGGCCTCGCACTCTTCCTCGTAGGTCGAATACATGTAGGCGGTGTCGGTGGCGAACTCGGCGGCACAGGTATCGACGCGCTTGTAGACCGGCAGCACCTTCAGCTTGTGGCGATGGCTGCGCAGGTTCTTCTCGGTGACGCCTAGCAGCTTGGCCAGGCGCGCGTCGGAGAAGCCCTTGCGCTTGAGCTTGTACATCAGCTCGCGATCGATGGAGGACAGGCCGAGGGTCTTGACCTTCTCCTCGTCCTTGACCAGGTCCTCGATCTGCACCAGGAACCATTCGTCGATGCGGGTCAGCTCGAACACTTCCTCGACGCTCTTGCCGGCGCGGAAGGCGTCGGCGACGTACCAGACACGCTCGGCGCTGGGCACGATCAGCTCGCGCTTGAGGATGCTGTCGGCCTCCGGGTCGTTCAGGTCGAGCTTCGGATCGAAGCCGGTGGCGCCGACTTCCAGGCCACGCAAGGCTTTCTGCACCGACTCCTGGAAGGTCCGGCCGATGGCCATGACTTCGCCGACCGACTTCATCTGGGTGGTCAGGCGGGCATCGGCTTTCGGGAATTTCTCGAAGGCGAAGCGCGGGATCTTGGTCACCACGTAGTCGATGGCCGGCTCGAACGACGCCGGGGTGCGGCCGCCGGTGATGTCGTTCTGCAGTTCGTCGAGGGTGTAGCCGACCGCCAGCTTGGCGGCGATCTTGGCGATCGGGAAACCGGTGGCCTTGGAGGCCAGGGCCGAGGAGCGGGAAACCCGCGGGTTCATCTCGATCACCACCATGCGCCCGGTGTTCGGGCAGATGCCGAACTGCACGTTGGAACCGCCGGTTTCCACGCCGATCTCGCGCAATACCGCCAGCGAGGCGTTGCGCATGATCTGGTATTCCTTGTCGGTCAGGGTCTGCGCCGGCGCCACGGTGATCGAGTCACCGGTGTGCACGCCCATCGGGTCGAAGTTCTCGATGGAGCAGACGATGATGCAGTTGTCCTTCTTGTCGCGGACCACCTCCATCTCGTATTCCTTCCAGCCGATCAGCGACTCGTCGATCAGCAGCTCGTTGGTCGGCGACAGGTCGAGGCCACGGGCGCAGATCTCTTCGAACTCTTCACGGTTGTAGGCGATACCGCCGCCGGTGCCGCCCATGGTGAAAGACGGACGGATGATGCAGGGGAAGCCGACCTGCTCGAGCACGCCGTAGGCCTCCTCCATGCTGTGGGCGATGCCCGAGCGCGGACAGGCCAGGCCGATATCCTTCATCGCCTTGTCGAAGCGCGAACGGTCCTCGGCCTTGTCGATGGTGTCGGCATTGGCGCCGATCATCTCCACGCCGAACTTCTCCAGCACGCCGTGGCGCTCCAGGTCCAGGGCGCAGTTCAGCGCGGTCTGACCGCCCATGGTCGGCAGCAGCGCGTCGGGGCGTTCCTTCTCGATGATCTTGGCCACGGTGGCCCACTTGATCGGCTCGATGTAGGTCGCGTCGGCCATCGCCGGGTCGGTCATGATGGTCGCGGGGTTGGAGTTCACCAGGATGACGCGGTAGCCCTCCTCGCGCAGGGCCTTGCAGGCCTGGGCGCCGGAGTAGTCGAATTCGCAGGCCTGGCCAATCACGATGGGGCCGGCACCGAGGATCAGGATGCTCTTTATGTCTGTACGTTTTGGCATGGGACTCTCGTTGCAATAATCAGGACAGGGTTGCGGTGGCCAGCTTCACACCAAAGCCGACGAACAGGGCGCCGACGCCCGAAGTGGCGCCGGCAGCCAACCGTTGCCGCCGACGGAACCAGGCCGCCAGCCGCACACCGGTGAAAATCAGGAAGCTCAGGTAAAGGGCGCTGACCAGTTCCAGGATCACCGCCAGCACCAGGAACGACAGGCCCGGATAGGCATAGCCGGGATCGACGAACTGGATGAAGAAGGAGATGAAGAACAGGATCGCCTTGGGATTCGACAGGCTCAGCAGCAGCGCCTTGCGGAACGGCTGGTGGACATCCACCTGCTCGGCCTGCGCCGCCGTCGCCTCGGGACTGCGCAGCTTGCGCCAGGCGCCCCGCAGCATGCCGACGCCGAGATAGAACAGGTAGGCCGCACCGAGGTACTTCAGGCCGATGAACAGCATCGGCTCGGCCTTCAGCAGGGACGCCACGCCAAGGGCCGACAGCAGCATCAGCACCGCGTCGCCGAGGAACACGCCGCAGGCGGCCCGGTAGCCGGTCGCCACGCCACGCTGGGCCGAAGTCGCGAGGACGAACAGCGAGTTCGGTCCGGGCAACAGGATCACGAAAACCACACCCAGCACGTAGGTCCAGAAATCGGTTATCCCCAGGGTCGGCATGGCTCTGCTCCTCAGCGACGCTCGGCCATCGCCGAGATGAAGCGGTCGAACAGCGGGGCGACGTCATGCGGGCCGGGGCTCGCCTCGGGGTGGCCCTGGAAGCTGAAAGCGACCTTGTCGGTGCGCTCGATACCCTGCAGGGTACCGTCGAACAGCGACTTGTGAGTGGCTCGCAGGTTGTCCGGCAGGGTGCTCTCGTCGACCGCGAAACCGTGGTTCTGGCTGGTAATCATCACCACGCCACTGTCCAGGTCCTGCACCGGGTGGTTGGCGCCGTGGTGGCCGTGGCCCATCTTCAGGGTCTTGGCGCCAGAGGCAAGGGCCAGCAACTGATGACCGAGGCAGATGCCGAACACCGGGATCTCGGTATCGAGGAATTCGCGGATCGCCTGGATCGCGTAGTCGCACGGTTCGGGGTCGCCGGGGCCGTTGGAAAGGAAGATGCCGTCCGGGTTCAGCGCCAGCACTTCGCTGGCCGGCGTTTGCGCCGGCACCACGGTCAGGCGGCAGCCACGCGCCACCAGCATGCGCAGGATGTTCAGCTTGACGCCATAGTCGTAGGCCACCACGTGATACGGCAATTCACCGGCCGGGATCTCCGGGTGACTGTCGCTTTCCAGGTTCCAGACGCTGGAGCGCCACTCGTAGCGCTCGGCGGTGGTCACCTCCTTGGCCAGGTCCATGCCCTTCAGGCCGGGGAAGGCGCGAGCCAGCTCCAGCGCACGTTCCTCGGTAGCGTCGGCACCGGCCAGGATGCAGCCGTTCTGCGAACCCTTCTCGCGGAGGATGCGGGTCAGGCGACGGGTATCGATGCCGGCGATGGCGACGGTGCCGTTGGCTTTCAGGTAGTCAGGCAGCGACTGCTTGCTGCGCCAGTTGCTGGCGATCAGCGGCAGGTCGCGGATGATCAGGCCGGCGGCCCAGACGCGGTTGGCCTCGGCGTCTTCCGGGGTGGTACCGGTATTGCCGATGTGCGGGTAGGTCAGGGTGACGATCTGCTGGGCGTAGGAAGGATCGGTGAGGATTTCCTGGTAGCCGGTCATGGCGGTGTTGAACACCACCTCGCCAACGGTCTGACCGTCGGCACCGATGGCTTCACCGCGAAAAATGCTGCCGTCGGCAAGTGCAAGTATGGCTGGCTTAGTCAAGAAGACCTCCCGTAAATCAAGCCTGACTGGTCGCGCAGGTGTAAAAAAGCGGGATGACACCGTGAAGAGTCATCCCGCTTTTTTTCGATTCATGCTGCGCTGCTTTTAGTGGACACACTAAAGCTGTAGTTTACAGAATCGCGACATTCCGGTCCACCAATAAGACGACGTGCGGCAGCGTCTCAGCGTAGACCGAGCACATCCTGCATGTCGTACAGGCCGTTCTCCTTGCCCTCCAGCCACAGCGCCGCACGCACCGCGCCACGGGCGAAGGTCATGCGGCTGGAAGCCTTGTGGGTGATCTCCACGCGCTCGCCCTCGGCGGCGAACAGCACGGTGTGATCGCCCACCACGTCGCCGGCGCGCACGGTGGCGAAGCCGATGGTTTCCCGCGCCCGCGCGCCGGTCTGCCCCTCGCGTCCGTAGACCGCCACTTCCTGGAGGTCCCGGCCGAGCGCCTGGGCCACCACCTCGCCCATGCGCAAGGCGGTGCCGGACGGCGCATCGACCTTGTGCCGGTGATGGGCCTCGATGATCTCGATATCCACTTCATCGCCCAGCACCCGTGCCGCGGTATCCAGAAGCTTCAGACAAAGGTTCACGCCGACGCTGAAGTTGGCAGCGAAGACGATCGGGATATCCTTCGCCGCTTCGGCCAGCAGCAGCTTCTCGTCGGCGCTGAAGCCGGTGGTGCCGATGACCATCGCGCGGCGCGCCTTGCGGCACTGCTCGATGTTCTTCAGGGTTACGGAGGGATGGGTGAAGTCGATCAGGACGTCGAACTCCTCGCAGACCTTGCCCAGATCCCCGGACAGCGGCACGCCGATCCGGCCGAGACCGGCCAGCTCGCCGGCGTCCGCCCCCACCAGGGTGCTATCCGGACGATCCACCGCCGCCGTCAGTCCGGCGGCACCACCGGTCTGCTGAACGGCCTCGATCAGGTTCTTGCCCATGCGCCCGGCGGCGCCCACTACGGCTATACGTCGCATAAAACCACTCCACGCGGAACCCGGACGCGGCTGTCAGGCCGCGCCCATGGCTTTGTTTATAGGTCGTCGAAGAAACGCTTCATGCCTTCGAACCAGCCACTGGCCTTGGGCGAATGCGAGGTGTCGCTCTGCAACGACTTGCGGAACTCCTCGAGCAGCTCGCGCTGGCGCTTGTCCAGGTTCACCGGGGTTTCCACCACCACCTTGCACATCAGGTCGCCGGCGCCGCCGCCGCGCACCGGGGCCACGCCCTTGCCGCGCAGGCGGAACAGCTTGCCGGTCTGGGTGCTTTCCGGAATCTTCAGCTTGACCCGGCCATCCAGGGTCGGCACTTCCAGCTCGCCGCCCAGCGCAGCGTCGGCGAAACTGATCGGCACTTCGCAGTACAGATGCTTGCCGTCGCGCTGGAAGATCGGGTGCTCGCGCACATTGACCACCACGTACAGGTCGCCCGCCGGACCACCCATGCTGCCGGCCTCGCCTTCGCCGGTGAGACGGATGCGGTCGCCGGTGTCGACGCCGGCCGGCACCTTCACCGACAGGGTCTTCTGCTCTTCCACGCGCCCCTGGCCATGGCAGGAGCCACAGGGATCGGAAATCATCTTGCCGGTGCCGTGGCAACGCGGGCAGGTCTGCTGGACCGAGAAGAAGCCCTGCTGCATGCGCACCTGGCCGATACCGCCGCAGGTGGTACAGGTGACCGGTGTGGTGCCGGGCTTGGCGCCGCTGCCGTTGCAGGTCTTGCAACCAACCAGGGTCGGCACGCGGATGGTGACGGTGGTGCCGCGTACCGCCTCTTCCAGGTCGAGGTCCAGGGTGTAGCGCAGGTCCGCGCCGCGCTGCGCACCGCCGCGCGATCCACCGCGGGCACCGCCGCCACCGAAGAAATCGCTGAACACATCGCCGAAGATGTCGGAGAAGCTCGCCCCGCCGAAACCGGCGCCAGCCCCCCCACCCATGTTCGGATCGACGCCGGCATGGCCGTACTGGTCGTAGGCCGCCCGCTTGCTGGCATCGGAGAGGACCTCGTAGGCCTCGTTGGCCTCCTTGAACTTGTCCTCGGCTTCCTTGTCGCCAGGATTGCGGTCCGGGTGGTATTTCATCGCCAGGCGACGGTAGGCCTTCTTCAGGTCCGCCTCGCTGGCGCCACGCTCAACCCCCAGAACCTCGTAAAAGTCTCGTTTCGCCATAACCTTTCCGTCTCAATTAAGGACCCTCCAGACACGCCAACGCGGGAGCAGGCTCCCGCGTGGCGGATCATGCGTACCGGCCTGGCCGGCACGCGGGGCAGAAGCAAGCCGGGGCTTACTTGTTGTCCTTGACCTCTTCGAACTCGGCGTCCACCACGTCGTCAGCGGCTTTCGCCTGCTCGCCCTGGGGAGCGTCTTCGCCCTGCTGGGCCTGTTCGGCGTACATCTTCTGCGCCAGCGGGGTGGAAGCCTGGGACAGAGCGTTCATCTTGGCCTCGATCTCGGCCTTGTCGTCGCCCTTCACCGCCGCTTCCAGCTCGCCCAGCGCCTTCTCGATGGTCGCCTTGTCCTCGGCGGAGGCCTTGTCGCCCGCCTCGGTGATCATCTTGCGGGTGGCGTGGACCAGCGCGTCGCCCTGGTTGCGAGCGGCAGCCAGTTCCTCGAACTTGCGGTCCTCCTCGGCGTTCGCCTCGGCATCGCGGACCATCTGCTGGATCTCATCCTCGGACAGGCCGGAGGATGCCTTGATCACGATGGACTGCTGCTTGCCGGTGGCCTTGTCCTTCGCCGAGACGTGCAGGATGCCGTTGGCATCGATATCGAAGGTCACCTCGATCTGCGGCACGCCGCGCGGAGCCGGCGGAATGTCGGCCAGGTCGAACTTGCCCAGCGACTTGTTCTGCGCGGCCTGCTTGCGCTCGCCCTGCAGCACGTGGATGGTCACCGCGCCCTGGTTGTCGTCGGCAGTGGAGAACACCTGCGACTTCTTGGTAGGGATGGTGGTGTTCTTCTCGATCAGACCGGTCATCACGCCGCCCAGGGTCTCGATGCCGAGGGTCAGCGGGGTCACGTCGAGCAGCAGCACGTCCTTCACGTCGCCGGCCAGGACCGCGCCCTGGATGGCGGCACCGACAGCCACGGCTTCGTCCGGGTTGACGTCCTTGCGCGCTTCCTTGCCGAAGAACTCGGCAACGGTCTTCTGTACCAGCGGCATGCGGGTCTGGCCGCCGACCAGGATCACTTCATGGATATCGGAGACATCCAGCCCGGCATCCTTCAGCGCGGTGCGGCACGGCTCGATGGTGCGCTGCACCAGGTCTTCGACCAGGGACTCCAGCTTGGCGCGGGAAACCTTGACGTTCAGGTGCTTCGGACCGCTGGCGTCGGCAGTCACGTAGGGCAGGTTGACGTCGGTCTGCTGGGTCGAGGACAGCTCGATCTTGGCTTTCTCGGCCGCTTCCTTCAGACGCTGCATGGCCAGCGGGTCGCCCTTCAGGTTGATGCCGCTTTCCTTCTTGAACTCGTCGACGAGGTAGTCGATCAGGCGGATATCGAAGTCTTCGCCGCCGAGGAAGGTGTCGCCGTTGGTGGCCAGCACTTCGAACTGGTGCTCGCCGTCGACTTCGGCGATCTCGATCACCGACACGTCGAAGGTACCGCCGCCCAGGTCATAGACGATCACGGTGTGGTCGCCCTTGGCCTTGTCCAGGCCGTAGGCCAGCGCCGCCGCGGTCGGCTCGTTGATGATCCGCTTGACGTCGAGGCCGGCGATGCGGCCGGCGTCCTTGGTGGCCTGGCGCTGGCTGTCGTTGAAGTAGGCCGGAACGGTGATCACCGCTTCGGTGACCGGCTCGCCGAGGTAGTCTTCGGCGGTCTTCTTCATTTTCTTCAGCACTTCGGCGGAAATCTGCGGGGGCGCCATCTTCTGGCCCTTCACTTCCACCCAGGCGTCGCCGTTGTCGGCCTTGACGATGCTGTACGGCACCATCTGGATGTCTTTCTGTACCACGTTCTCTTCGAAGCGACGGCCGATCAGGCGCTTCACCGCATACAGGGTGTTCTGCGGGTTGGTGACCGCCTGGCGCTTGGCCGGCTGGCCCACCAGGGTTTCGCCATCGTTGGTGTAGGCGATGATCGAGGGGGTGGTACGCGCGCCCTCGGCGTTCTCGATGACCTTGACGTTACCGTTCTCCAGGATAGCCACGCAGGAGTTGGTGGTACCCAGGTCGATGCCAATGATTTTGCCCATATTCACTCTCCAGAAACTTTGATTCCGTGCGACCCGCCCGTGGGTCTCGTGCTCGGTTGACTACCCAGATGGGGTCGTCGCGTCGAATTTCAAGCCTGCTCGTCGATCGAAGGCGGGGTTTCCGCCGGCGCCTTGCTGACCACCACCATCGCCGGACGCAGCAGGCGGCCGTTGAGCAGGTAGCCTTTCTGGAACACCTTGAGGACACTGCCCGGCTCGGCCGAAGCGCTTTCCTGCATGGCCATCGCCTGGTGCTGCTCGGGGTTGAAAGGCTCGCCTTCCGGGTTCAGCGCCTCCACCTGGTAGCGGCGCAGGGTGTCGTCGAACATCTTCAGGGTCAGTTCCATCCCTTCGCGCATCGGCTTGATCGCCTCGTCGTTGGGATCGGACATCTCCAGGCCGCGCTCGAGGGTGTCGACCACCGCCAGCAGATCGCCGGCAAATTTCTCCAGCGCGAACTTGTGCGCCTTCTCGACATCCTGCTCCGCACGCCGGCGTACGTTCTGCAGATCCGCGACCATGCGCAGCGCCTGGTCCTGGGCGGCAGCCAGTTGCTCCTCCAGTTCCTGCACGCGGGCGGTCAGGTCCTCGGCGGCGCCGGTGGGCTGCTCGGGGGTCTGTTGATCCAGGGTCTGCTGTTCGTCAGCCATGCCACTCTCCTTCAAAAATAAGCTGGCAAATACAAGGCGAACGCATAAGTTCGCAACGTTGCCGGCTATATGGGGACGGCTTTCCACGGTTCAAGGGGCGAGCGGCAATTGCCAGCCGGAAAAAATACTGTATAAATAACCAGACAAAACCCACGGAGCCGCCCGCCATGCTGGTTCACCTGTCCGTTCACAACTACGCCATCGTCGAGCACCTGGATCTCGAACTCGCTACCGGCATGAGCGTGATCACCGGCGAAACCGGCGCGGGCAAATCGATCATGCTCGACGCCCTCGGCCTTACCCTCGGCGACCGCGCCGACAGCGGCGCGGTACGTCCCGGAGCGGACAAGGCCGACATTCTCGCCAGCTTCGACGTCAGCGCCATCGCCGAAGCCCGCGACTGGCTCGCCGAGCGCGACCTGGAACAGGACGGTCCGTGCATCCTGCGCCGGGTGATCACTGCCGAAGGTCGCTCGCGCGCCTACATCAACGGCACGCCCTGCCCGCTGGGCGACCTGAAGAGCCTGGGCGAACTGCTGATCGACATCCATAGCCAGCACGAGCACCAGTCGCTACTGAAGAGCGAGACCCACCGACGCCTGCTCGACGAGTACGCCGGCTGCCAGGAGCTGGCGCGCCAGGTGCAGCTCGCCGCGCAACGCTGGAAGCAGACCAGCCAGGAGCTCGAACGCCTGTCGCGTAGCGGCGACGAGCAACGCGCCCGCCACCAGTTGCTCAGCTACCAGTTGGAAGAACTGGAAAACCTGTCCCTCGGCGAAAACGAACTGGAAAGCCTGGAGCAGGAGCAGAAGACCCTGAGCAACGCCGAAAGCCTGCTCGCCGCCTGCCGCCAAGTCGTGGAAATGTGCAGCGAGAGCGATGCCGGCAACGTCCTTTCCGCGCTCAATGCCAGCCTCAACCGCCTGACCTCGTTCAGCAGCCAGCCCGCCGCCCTCGGCGAAGCGGTCAACCTGTTGTCCAGCGCGCAGATCCAGGTCGAGGAGGCGATCGGCGAACTGAACCGCTTCGTCGACCACTTCGATGCCGATCCCAATCGCCAGCAGCAGGTCGAGGAACGCCTGGACGTCATTTATTCCCTGGCGCGCAAGCACCGGGTCCAGCCCGCCGAACTGGCCGACCTGCAGCAGCGTCTGTTCGACGAACTGGAGGCGCTGAACGCCGACGACGAAGCGGTTGGACGCCTGGGCGACGAGCTGGCCGCCTACGCCCGGCATTACCAGGAAAAAGCCGACGAACTGAGCCGCCTGCGCCAGGCCGCGGCCGCACCTCTTGCCGCCAGCGTGGAGCAGGAAATGCAGCGCCTGGGCATGCCCGGGGGGCGCTTCGCCATCGTCCTGCATCCCGGCGACAGCGTAGAGCCGCAGGCCAACGGACTGGAAAGCGTGGAGTTCCTGGTCAGCGCCAACCCCGGGCAGCCGTTGAAAGGGCTGGCCAAGGTCGCCTCGGGCGGCGAACTGTCGCGGATCAGCCTGGCGATCCAGGTGATCACGGCACAGACCTCGCGCATCCCCACCCTGGTCTTCGACGAAGTCGACGTCGGCATCGGCGGCCCCACCGCCGAAGTGGTCGGACAGTTGCTGCGTCGCCTCGGCGAACGCGGCCAGGTCCTCACCGTGACCCACTTGCCGCAGGTCGCCGCCCAGGGCCACCAGCACCTGTTCGTGCACAAGGAACGCGGCAGCAGCGAAACCCGTACGGCGGTCGCCACCCTGAACAAGGCCCAGCGGATCGAGGAGATCGCCCGCATGCTCGGCGGCGTCGACCTGACCAAGGAATCCCTGGCCCACGCGAAGAAACTGGTCAACCTGGCCACCCAGAACTGAACGTTCCTTCAATGGAAAATGAAAACGGCGACCCCAGGGTCGCCGTTTCGCATGGTACCGTTGCGCGACTACTTCTTCTTGCGCACGTAGAGCACCAGATTGTGATCGACCAGCTCGAAGCCGCGCTCGCGAACGATTTCCTTCTGGCGCTTCTCGATTTCCGCGTCCATGAACTCGATCACCTCGCCGGTATCGACGCAGACCATGTGGTCGTGGTGGCCGCTATCGGCGAGCTCGAACACGGCATGGCCGCCATCGAAGTTGTGACGCACCACCAGGCCGGCGGCCTCGAACTGGGTCAGCACCCGATAGACGGTTGCCAGGCCCACGTCCTCGCCTGCTTCCATCAGCGCCTTGTACACGTCTTCGGCGCTCATGTGGCGTTGCTCGGCCGAGTCGAGCATCTGCAGGATCTTGACCCGCGGCAGGGTCACTTTAAGGCCGGCTTTTCGAAGTTCGCTATTTTCAACCATGTCTGCTTTCTCAGCGCGGGATGTTTCGCAGTATCCCGGAATACGGGTATGATCGGGCTTTTATTTGCCCAGCCAAGATAGTGGAAGTCGCTCACCGATGCAAAACGCCAAGCTCATGCTGACCTGTCTCGCTTTCGCGGGGCTTGCCGCACTCGCCGGTTGCTCGTTTCCTGGCGTCTATAAAATCGACATCCAGCAAGGCAACGTCGTAACGCAGGACATGATAGACCAGTTGCGTCCCGGAATGACCCGACGCCAAGTGCGGTTTATCATGGGCAACCCGCTGATCGTCGATACCTTCCACGCCAATCGTTGGGACTACCTCTACAGCATCCAGCCGGGCGGCGGTCGTCGCCAGCAGGAGCGCGTCAGCCTGTTCTTCAACGACAGCGACCAGTTGGCTGGCCTGAACGGCGACTTCATGCCCGGCGTCAGCCGCGACGAAGCGATCCTTGGCAAGGAGGGCAGCACCACCGTCACCCAGCCGGCCGACCAGCAGAAACCGGAAGAGCAGAAGGAAGAGCCGCCGAAACCGGGCTCCACCCTGGAACAGCTCCAGCGCGAAGTGGACGAAGCCCAGCCGGTACCGGTCCCGACTCCCGAACCTTTGGACCCCAGCCCGCAATGACGGCTGGCGTTCCACTAAAAAGCCCGGCATTCGCCGGGCTTTTTCATTTCCGCAGGAAACCTCGCGGCTAACCGCCTTCGCGCTCGCTCCGGGCCCGCGCGGCACGCTGCTTGCGCACCTCCTTGGGATCGGCGATCAGCGGGCGGTAGATCTCCACCCGCTCGCCGGCCTCCAGCATCCGCTCCTCCGGGCGTGCCAGGAGCTTGCCGAAGATACCCAGCGGACAACCTTGCACATCCAGCCCTGGAAAGGCCTCGGCGATGCCGGAGAGCAGCACGGCCTCGCGTGCGCTGGTACCTGCCGGCACGCTCAGGCGCAGTAACGCCTGTCGCTCCGGCAGCGCGTAGACCACCTCGACGGCGATCTCAGCCATAGAGTTGCTTGGCGCGCTGGCAGAACGCGTCGACCATGGTGTTGGCGGCCTGGGTGAACAGCGGCCCGAGGGTTGCCTTGACCAGCGGCCCGGCGTAATCGAAGGTCAGGTCGAGAGTGATCTTGCAGGCCTTCTCGCCCAGCGCCTTGAACTGCCAGACGCCATGCAGTTCGGTGAACGGTCCGTTTTCCAGGTTCATCTCGATGGAGGATCCCGGCACCAGCACGTTGCGGGTGGTGAAGCGCTGGCTGAGGCTACCCTTGGCCACGGTCAGCTCGGCGCGCATCAGGCTTTCGCTCTCCTCCAGGACCTGGCTGGCCGAACACCAGGGCAGGAACTCCGGATAGCGCTTCACGTCGTTCACCAGATCGAACAGCGCGCGGGCGGGATAAGGCAACAGCGCCGAACGCTGGATATGGGTGCTCATAGAACTCTCACTTCTGCTGTCGAGCGGGCGACTCCCCAAGCATAGCCGGCGGGACGGCGGCATCCGCCACGGCGGCGCGCTGCGCCCGTCGACCGGGGCCAGGGTTCGGCAGAAAAACGCTCAGCGCAGCCTGACGCTACTTGAAGACTTTTCTTACAAAACCTTGGCCAGCGGCCAGGAAAAGAGTGGGCATTGTCCGAAATTCACATCTATCCCTCAAGCGCGACGCCGCCCCATGGCGGTGAAGCCGGCGACTCCCTATAATGCGCCGCCTATGGCTAAGCAGAAGAAACACCCTTCGGGGACCATCGCGCAGAACAAGAAGGCTCTGCACGACTATTTCATCGAACAACGCTTCGAGGCGGGCGTCGCCCTGGCGGGCTGGGAAGTGAAAAGCCTGCGCGCCGGCAAGGCCCAACTGGTCGACAGCTATGTGCTGCTCAAGGATGGCGAGGCCTGGCTGCTCGGCAGCCACATCACGCCCCTGACCACCGCCAGCACGCACGTGATCGCCGACCCGGTGCGCACACGCAAGCTGCTGCTGCACAAGCGCGAACTGGGCAAGCTGTTCGGTGCCGTGCAACAGAAAGGCTACGCCTGCGTCGCCCTGTCGATGTACTGGAAGAAGCACCTGGTCAAGTGCGAGATCGCCCTGGCCAAGGGCAAGAAGGACTTCGACAAGCGCCACACCGAGAAGGAGCGCGACTCCGATCGGGAGATCCAGCGCGCCATGCGCCACGGCAAGGACGACTGAGCGCGTCCCTGCCTGCGCCTCGCTAGTCTTCCTGCACGCTGCGTCGGCGCTGCGAGCGCTTCATCCTGCGCGCCTCTTCCTGGACCTCCGCCAGGACCTCCTGCACATAGTGGATGTGCTGGTTGGACACCTCCCGGGCCAGCTCCGCCTGACCGCTGATGATCGCGTCGTATAGGCGCTGGTGCTGCTCCATCAACTGCGCGCGAGTTTCCGTGCGCTGCGCGTACATCCCGCCGATATTGGTCACCACGTTGCGCCGCAGCAAGTCGAACAGGCCCTTGATGGTGTGCAGCAGCACGGTGTTATGGCTGGCCTCGGCGATCGCCAGGTGGAAGCGCGCGTCGGCGGCGCCCTCTTCCGCGCTGACCTGGTCGTTGCGCGCATAGCAGGCCTGGAGCGCCTCGAAGGCCTCGGTCAGGCGCTGGTGATCGAGGGAGGTCGCACGCAGCGCCGCGTAGTAGGCACAGGCCCCTTCCAGCGTGTGGCGAAACTCCAGCAGGTCGCGCTGGGCCTCCGGGTTACCCTCCAGCAGGTGCAGCAGCGGATCGCTGAAAGTCGCGCCCAGCGATTCGGTCACATAGTTGCCGCCACCCTGGCGGCTGACCAGCAGCCCCTTCGCCACCAGCTTCTGGATCGCCTCGCGCAGCGACGGCCGGGAAACCCCGAACTGCTCGGCAAGCACGCGCTCGGCGGGCAGCCGCTCGCCGGACTTCAGCGTGCCCTCCAGGATCATCGCCTCCAGTTGCGCAACGATGTCATCCGACAGACGGCGCTGCCTGACCTGACCAAATTCCATATCCCGACACCCTTACCCGAAGTTTCGTCGCAAAGCCTCTGCCATGCGCCCAGCGCGAAAAAGAGAGGAAGCGTACCGAGCCGCTCCCCGCACCACAAGCGAGGCGCCACGAGCCCCGCACGAGCATCCCTAGACAAAAGTCGTAGACGGGCAAATTGACACGCCGAACGCTCGACTCTTAACCTGAGCGCTCGCTTTTGTAAATTGGTCTTACCAATTATACGAGCTTTGCCAGGTTCGGCTGCCCAGCGCCCTTGCACACACAGGTCTTGGCGCGTGTCCGATCTGGTCACAGGCAAACCCAACAACAATTAGGGAGCCAACCCCCATGCAAGCCTGGCAACAACTCTATACCCCCCTGGGCAGTCTCGGCCTGTCGGCCGCCGCGGCCGTCATCCCGATCGTGTTCTTCTTCCTCGCCCTGGCGGTATTCCGCCTCAAGGGCCACATCGCCGGCAGCATCACCCTGGCGCTGGCCATCGCGGTGGCCATCTTCGCCTTCGACATGCCCGCCGACATGGCCTTCGCCGCCGCCGGCTACGGCTTCCTCTACGGCCTCTGGCCGATCGCCTGGATCATCGTCGCCGCGGTCTTCCTCTACAAACTGACGGTGAAGAGCGGCCAGTTCGAGGTGATCCGCAGCTCGGTGCTGTCGATTACCGGCGACCAACGCCTGCAGGTACTGCTGATCGGCTTCTCCTTCGGGGCCTTCCTCGAAGGCGCCGCCGGTTTCGGCGCGCCGGTGGCGATCACCGCCGCCCTGCTCGTCGGCCTCGGCTTCAATCCGCTCTACGCCGCCGGCCTGTGCCTGATCGCCAACACTGCGCCGGTGGCCTTCGGCGCACTGGGCATCCCGATCATCGTCGCCGGCCAGGTGACCGGCATCGACGCCTTCAAGATCGGCGCCATGACCGGCCGCCAACTGCCGTTCCTGTCGATCCTGGTACCGTTCTGGCTGGTGTTCATGATGGACGGCTGGCGCGGCATCCGCGAAACCTGGCCGGCCGCCATCGTCGCCGGCGGCAGCTTCGCCATCACCCAATACCTGACGTCCAACTTCATCGGCCCGGAGTTGCCGGACATCACCTCGGCGCTGGTCAGCCTGGTCTCCCTGACCCTGTTCCTCAAGGTCTGGCAGCCGCAGGGCGCCAGCGAAGCGCTCGCCGCAAGCGGCGGCGTAGCCGTGGCCGGTGGCGGCTTCGGCGGGCAACGCAGCGTCGAACCGTCCGCCTACAGCTTCGGCGAGATCCTCAAGGCCTGGTCGCCGTTCCTGGTGCTCACCGTACTGGTGACCATCTGGACCCTGAAACCTTTCAAGGCCCTGTTCGCCCCGGGCGGCGAGTTCTACTGGCTGGTGTTCAACTTCGCCATCCCACACCTCGACCAACTGGTGGTCAAGGGCGCGCCGATCGCCACCAGCGCCGCGCCGATCGCCGCGGTGTTCAAGTTCGACCCGATCTCCGCTACCGGCACGGCGATCTTCCTCTCGGCGCTGGTATCGATGCTCATCCTGCGCATTGCACCGAAAATTGGTATTACCACTTTCAAGGAAGTTCTGGTGGAGCTGAAGTGGCCGATCCTGTCCATCGGCATGGTCCTGGCCTTCGCCTTCGTCACCAACTACTCGGGCATGTCCACCACCCTGGCCCTGGTTCTGGCCGGTACCGGCGCGGCGTTCCCGTTCTTTTCGCCATTCCTCGGCTGGCTGGGGGTATTCCTGACCGGTTCGGATACGTCCTCCAACGCCCTGTTCAGCTCCCTGCAGTCGACCACCGCGCACCAGATCGGGGTCAGCGACACCCTCCTGGTGGCCGCCAATACCAGTGGCGGCGTGACCGGCAAGATGATCTCCCCGCAATCCATCGCCGTGGCCTGCGCCGCGACCGGGATGGTCGGCAAGGAATCCGACCTGTTCCGCTTCACCCTGAAGCACAGCCTGATCTTCGCCGCGCTGGTCGGACTGATCACCCTGGCCCAGGCATACCTATTCACCGGCATGCTGGTGCACTGACCGCGCCCTGATCGGCCGCGCGTCGGCGATACTGCGCAGGAAATGGCCCGGGGGAGACTCGCCTACGATCGTAAGCCCGGCTCCCTTGGCCATTTCCGCCGTGTCCCGCTCCACTGCGCTCGATGCAAAACCTTTCGACACAACGGAAGAGCCCAATGATCATTTCCGCTTCCACCGACTACCGCGCCGCCGCCCAACGCAAGCTGCCGCCGTTCCTCTTCCACTACATCGACGGCGGCGCCTACGCCGAGTACACCCTGCGCCGCAACGTCGAGGACCTGTCGGGCATCGCCCTGCGCCAGCGGGTGCTGAAGAACATGTCCGAGCTGAGCCTGGAGACCCGCCTGTTCGACGAGACCCTGGCGATGCCGGTGGCGCTCGCCCCGGTCGGTCTCACCGGCATGTACGCCCGCCGCGGCGAAGTCCAGGCGGCGCGCGCGGCGGCGGAGAAGGGCGTGCCCTTCACCCTGTCGACGGTATCGGTGTGCCCGATCGAGGAGGTCGCCCCGGCCATCGACCGGCCGATGTGGTTCCAGCTTTACGTGCTGAAGGACCGCGGCTTCATGCGCAACGCCCTGGAGCGGGCCAAGGCCGCCGGCGTCACCACCCTGGTGTTCACCGTCGACATGCCGGTCCCCGGCGCCCGCTACCGCGACGCCCATTCCGGTATGAGCGGCCCCTACGCCGCGCCGCGCCGCATCCTGCAAGCCATGACCCACCCGGCCTGGGCCTGGGACGTCGGCCTGCTGGGCAAGCCCCACGACCTCGGCAACATTTCCGCCTACCGCGGCAACCCGACCGGCCTGGAGGACTACATCGGCTGGCTGGGCGCCAACTTCGACCCGTCGATTTCCTGGAAGGATCTGGAGTGGATCCGCGAGTTCTGGGACGGCCCGATGGTGATCAAGGGCATTCTCGATCCCGAGGACGCCAGGGATGCGGTGAAGTTCGGCGCCGACGGCATCGTCGTCTCCAACCACGGCGGCCGCCAGCTCGACGGCGTGCTGTCCAGCGCCCGCGCGCTGCCGGCGATCGCCGACGCGGTGAAGGGCGAACTGGCGATCCTTGCCGACTCCGGCATCCGCACCGGTCTCGACGTGGTGCGGATGATCGCCCTCGGCGCCGACAGCGTGCTGCTCGGCCGCGCCTTCGTCTACGCCCTGGCCGCCGCCGGCGAGGCCGGGGTGCGCAACCTGCTCGAACTGATCGAAAAGGAAATGCGCGTGGCCATGGTCCTCACCGGGGCCAAGTCGATCGGCGAGATCAGCGCCGACTCGCTGGTCCGCGAACTGGGCGCCTGAGACGCCCGCCAGAAAAGCCTGAAAACGCCCGGGGCGTGACCGTCGTCCCAGGGCCGAGGAAAGCCGATGAGCCTGCCGATTCCCTTTCTCGAGACCGTCGAGCGGCTGATACCGCGCGAACGCCGCTTCGACGACCCGCTGTCGACCCTGGCCTTCGGCACCGACGCCAGCTTCTACCGGTTGATTCCCAAGCTGGTGCTGCGCGTCGAAAGCGAGGACGAGGTCGCCGCGATCCTATCCGCCGCCTACCGCGAGCAGGTCCCGGTGACCTTCCGCGCCGCCGGCACCAGCCTCTCCGGCCAGGCCATCAGCGACTCGGTGCTGCTCGCCCTCGGCGACAACTGGAATGGCCGGGAAATCCGCGCCGACGGCGCGCAGATCCGCCTGCAGCCGGGTGTCATCGGCGCCCAGGCGAACGCCTGGCTGGCGCCGTTCGGCCGCAAGATCGGTCCCGACCCGGCCTCGATCAACGCCTGCAAGATCGGCGGCATCGTCGCCAACAACGCCAGCGGCATGTGCTGCGGCACCGCGCAGAACAGCTACCACACCCTCGCCGGCCTGCGCCTGTTGCTGGCCGACGGCACCCGCCTGGACAGCGAGGACCCTGCCAGCGTCACGGCCTTCCGCGCCAGCCACGGCGAGCTGCTGGAACGGCTCGCCGAGTTCGGCCGCGAGACCCGCGCCAACGCCGAACTGGCCGCGAAGATCCGCCACAAGTACCGGCTGAAGAACACCACCGGCCTGTCGCTGAATGCGCTGATCGACTACGACGAGCCGCTGGACATCCTCACCCACCTGATGGTCGGCTCCGAGGGCACCCTCGGCTTCATCAGCGCGGTGACCTACGACACCGTCCCGGAACACCCGCACAAGGCCTCGGCGCTGCTGGTTTTCCCCACGGTGGAAACCTGCTGCACGGCGGTCGCGGTGCTCAAGCGCCAGCCGGTCTCGGCGGTGGAACTGCTCGATCGGCGCAGCCTGCGCTCGGTGGAGAACATGCAGGGCATGCCGGAATGGGTGAAGAGCCTTTCCGCCGGAGCCTGCGCCCTGCTCATCGAGTCCCGCGCGGCGAGCCGCACGCTGCTGCACGAACAGCTCGGGCGGATCATGGCCTCCATCGCCGAATATCCGCTGGAGAAGCAGGTCGACTTCAGCGAAGACCCGGCGGTCTACAACCAGCTCTGGCGCATCCGCAAGGACACCTTCCCGGCTGTCGGCGCGGTGCGCGAGACCGGCACCACGGTGATCATCGAGGACGTCACCTTCCCCGTCGAACGACTGGCCGAGGGAGTCAACCGCCTGATCGAGCTGTTCGACAAGCACCGCTACGATGAGGCGATCCTCTTCGGCCACGCGCTGGAGGGCAACCTGCACTTCGTCTTCACCCAGGGCTTCGACTCGCCCGAGCAGATCGCCCGCTACTCGGCGTTCATGGACGACGTGGCGCACCTGGTGGCGGTGGAGTACGGCGGCTCGCTGAAGGCCGAGCATGGCACCGGGCGCAACATGGCGCCGTTCGTCGAACTGGAGTGGGGCGAGGACGCCTATCGGTTGATGTGGCAGCTCAAGCGCCTGCTCGACCCGCGCGGCATCCTCAACCCGGGCGTGGTCCTCAGCGACGACCCGCAGAGCCACCTGAAGAACCTCAAGCCGCTGCCGGCCGCCGACGAGATCGTCGACAAGTGCATCGAGTGCGGTTTCTGCGAACCGGTCTGCCCGTCGCGCGGACTGACCCTCACGCCACGCCAGCGCATCGTCCTGTGGCGCGACATCCAGGCGAAGAAGCGCGCCGGCGTCGACACCACGGCGCTGGAGCGCGACTACCGCTACCAGGGCATCGACACCTGCGCCGCCACCGGCCTATGCGCCCAGCGCTGTCCTGTGAATATCAACACCGGCGAGCTGATCCGCAAGCTGCGCGGTGCCGACGCCCGCCACGCCGAAGGCGCCACCTGGCTGGCGCGCAACTTTGCCGGAGCCATGCGTGCTGCGCGCTTCGCCCTGCTCGCTGCCGACGGTGCCCGGCGCCTGCTTGGCGCGCCCCTGCTGGCCAGCGCCAGCCGCGGCCTCAGCCAGGCCAGCGGCGGCCGCCTGCCGCAATGGACGCCGGCGCTGCCGCAGCCGGTACGCCTGGCGCCGCCGCCCGCCCCGCTCGGCGACGAGCGGCCACGGGTGGTCTATCTCGCCGCCTGCGTCTCGCGCGCCATGGGCCCGGCCTTCGGCGACGAAGAGCGCGAGCCGCTGCTGGACAAGACCCGCGGTCTGCTGGAAAAGGCCGGCTACCAAGTGGTATTCCCGGATAACCTGGACAACCTCTGCTGCGGCCAGCCGTTCGCGTCCAAGGGGTATGCGAAGCAGGCCGACGACAAGCGCGACGAACTGCTCGCCGCCCTGCTCCAGGCCAGCCGCGGCGGTCTCGACCCGATCTACTGCGACACCAGCCCCTGCACCCTGCGCCTGGTCCAGGGTCTGGACGATCCGCGGCTGCGGATCCACGACCCGGTGAAATTCATCCGCAGTCACCTGCTCGATCGCCTGGAGTTCATCCCGCAGGACAAACCGGTAGCGGTGCACGTCACCTGCAGCACCCAGCACCTCGGCGAGAGCCAGGCGCTGATCGACCTGGTCGGCCGCTGCACCCGCGAGGTGGTGATCCCGGAAGGCATTCACTGCTGCGGCTTCGCCGGCGACAAGGGCTTCACCACGCCGGAACTGAACGCTCACTCCCTGCGCAGCCTGAAGGATGCCGTGCAGTCCTGCGAGGAAGGCGTGTCCACCAGCCGTACCTGCGAGATCGGCCTCAGCGAGCATGGCGGGATCGACTACCGCGGGGTGGTCTATCTGGTGGACCGGGTGACGCGGGCGAAGGGCGCGCCTCGGTAGGGCGAATAACCGCTCGCGGTTATTCGCCGGGCCATGCCCCGCAGAAGCGGCGGATAGCGCCGCTGGCGCTATTCGCCCTACCTCACGCCCCCACCGGTAGGGCGAATAACCGCCTCGCGGTTATCCGCCGGGCCATGCCCCGCAAAAGCGGCGGATAGCGCCAATGCCGCTCTTCGCCCTACGTCAGACGAAATGGGTGCTCCGGCGTCGTTGGCCCGCGCCGGGCCGGGCAAAAAAACCGTCGTTAAGCACCTCTTAAGTCAGCCGCGCCTATCGTGCCTTCCACCGCGAGGACATCCCTCGCCGAAACGGAAGCAGGAGGCCTTCATGGCAATTCAACCGTTGCGACTCGATCCGATCACCGTGCTCGGCAAGCAACTGGTCATCGAGCTGTTCGACTGCGTCGACCAGCGCTTCGACGATATCCAGTGGATCGAGGAAAGCATGCTCGAGGCCGCCCGCCAGGCCAACGCCACCATCATCACCTCGGCGTTCCACAAGTTCAGTCCGATCGGCATCTCCGGCGTGGTGGTGATCGCCGAATCGCACCTGGCGATCCATACCTGGCCGGAGTACGGCTATGCCGCGGTCGACGTGTTCACCTGCGGCGACGTGCTCGATGGCGCCCAGGCCGTGCGCGTGCTCAGCGAACGCCTGGGCAGCCGTCGACACCTGATCTCGAGCATGGACCGCGGCCTCGGCGGCCATCGCCTGGGTCTGCTCAGCCGCAGCCTGGCCGGCAATGGCCCGGTCGACGAAGACAGCCCGACCCTGCGCTGGGCGCTGGGCCAGGGCACGGGGGTGGCCTGATGGATACGCCGATCGAACGCGCCCCGCTGGCTCCCGACCTGAGCCAGGCCCGTTACGCCGTCGACCTCACCGGCCTGGTGCCGGCGGAGGTCGCCGCCGGGCTACCGCCGCTGCCGCCGAACCACTTCTACTTCTACCCGCCGGACCCGCTGCTGGAAGGCGACGGCGCGATCACCGCGATCGAGGACAGCGACCCCTTCGACCAGTATGTCTATCGCCTGCGCCGGGTGCTCTACCAGGGCCGCACGCGCTGGCAGAACGTGCTGATCGCCGACACCTACAACTACGACCGCGTGTTGATGCTCGACGGCGCGATCCAGAGCGCCGAGAGCGACGAGTCGCTGTACCACGAATTGCTGGTGCAGCCGGCCATGCTCGCCCACGACGAGCCGCGCGACGTACTGATCATCGGCGGCGGCGAAGGCGCCACCCTGCGCGAGGTGCTGTCCCATGCCAGCGTGCGGCGAGCGGTGATGGTCGATCTCGACCGGGAGCTGGTGGAGCTGTGTCGCGAACACCTGTTCCAGTGGCACCAGGGCGCCTTCGACGACCCACGCTGCGAGCTGCTCGCCGAGGACGGCCGGGCCTATCTCGAACGCGACCCGTCGCTCTACGACGTGGTCATCATCGACGTAGTCGACATGCTCGACAACGGCCCGGCCCAGGCTCTCTATACCCGCCAGTTCTACGAGCTGCTGCATTCGCGCCTGCGGCCGGGCGGGGTGGTCGCGGTGCAGGGACTGGAGTTCTCCCACAGCGACGACAAGCCCCACGCGGCCCTCGCCCGCACCCTGCGCAGCGTCTTCTCCCAGGTCCACAGCTACCGCGCCACGGTGCCCTCGTTCCTCTCCTCCTGGGGCTTCCTGCTGGCTTCCGACTGGCTCGACGCGAACCACTGGCAGGCCGAGGACATCGACCGACGCATCGAACGCAAGCTCGGCCCGCTGTGGCTCGACCACCTCGACGGCGACTACCTCAAGGCCTGCTTCGTGATGGACCGGGAAACCCGCTTCCTGCTCGCCCAGCCGGGACCGGTACTGGAAGACGGCGTACCCTTCGTCGCACCGCCGGATATCGAGGAGATCGAGTTCGGCCCGGCACAATTGCCGGCCCTGGCGAGGACCTGAAGATGTCCGCCGCTCCCCTGGCCAGCGTGCCGCTGGCCGTCAACGGCGCGCCCTGTCTGCTGCACCGGGTACGCTTCCGCTCCGCCGCGGACGGCGGCGGCGGCCTGCCGCTGCTGGCCACCCTGCGCGATCCGCAGCCGGCGCTGGCAGTCCTGGCGCAACGCATCGAGCTGAGCGAAGACGCGGAACTGCCGGAGACCGCCGTCGACGACGAGCTGCTGGTGATCTTCGCCAACGCCGGGCTACAGACCGGGCACGCCTGGCGCCAGCGCCTGGAAGCCTGGATGGCCGCCGGCGAGGACGAACCCCAGCCGACCCTGGAAGCGCCCTCGTTCGGCGAGCGAGTGCTGTGGCGCCCCGGCCGCGCGCTGGTCATCGGCAACCCCGAACGCTGCCGGGAGCTGCTCGAAGGCCTGGCCGTCTTCGCCTGGCACGAAGGTCACCTGCGCCGCCTGGAGGACGAGACCGCGGCGGCCTGGGAGCCGGCCCAGGCCGATGTCGAACTGACCCAGCTACCGCGCCGTGCCGCCCTGCGGCGCCAGGAACATGTGAACCGGCAGGTGCGACGCACTACACTCTGGCGCATGGCCTACGCCCGCCTGGAGTCGCACCTGGAGAAGCCGCCGCTGCAACTGAACGGCGCTGTGCGCCGGCTCTACAACGAACTGGCCATGCAGGCCGAAGTGCACGATCGCCTGGCAACCCTGGACGACCGCATCGAAGTGCTGCAGGACCTCTACGAACTGGCCGCCGACCGCCTCGGCGAATACCGCTACTTCCGGGGCGAACTGCGGGTCGAATGGCTGATTGTCGCCATCCTCCTGCTGGAAGCCGGCCTGAGCCTGTGGGAATTGTGGAATCACTGAAACGAGGCTGCCATGAGAATACTGCTGGCCGAGGACGACCTGCTGCTCGGCGACGGCATCCGCGCCGGGCTGCGCCTGGAAGGCGATACCGTGGAATGGGTGACCGACGGCGTTGCCGCGGAGAACGCGCTGGTCACCGACGAGTTCGACCTGCTGGTGCTCGACATCGGTCTGCCGCGCCGCAGCGGCCTGGAGATCCTGCGTAACCTGCGCCACCAGGGCCGGCTCACCCCGGTGCTGCTGCTCACCGCGCGGGACAAGGTGGCCGACCGGGTCGCCGGGCTCGACAGCGGTGCCGACGACTACCTGACCAAGCCCTTCGATCTCGACGAACTGCAGGCACGGGTGCGTGCCCTGACCCGCCGCACCACCGGCCGCGCCCTGCCGCAACTGGTGCACGGCGAGCTGCGCCTGGACCCGGCGACCCACCAGGTGACCCTGTCCGGCCAGGCGGTGGAACTGGCGCCGCGCGAATACGCACTGCTGCGCCTGCTGCTGGAGAACAGCGGCAAGGTGCTCTCGCGCAACCAACTGGAGCAGAGCCTCTACGGCTGGAGCGGCGACGTCGAGAGCAACGCCATCGAAGTCCATGTCCATCATCTGCGGCGCAAGCTCGGCAACCAGTTGATCCGCACTGTCCGCGGCATCGGCTACGGCATCGACCAGCCGGCGCCCTGAAAACCGCCTACCGGAGTCCCCCGATGTCGCGTACCGCCGTCCCCTCCGTCCGCAGGCGCCTGCTGGTCAACCTGCTGGTCGGCTTCGTGCTGTGCTGGCTGAGCGTGGCGGCGCTGACCTACCACCTCTCGCTGAAGCAGGTGAACCGCCTGTTCGACGACGATATGGTGGACTTCGGCGAAGCCGCCCTGCGCCTGCTCGACCTTGCCACCGAAGACCAGGCCGGCGCGGACGGCTCGATCACCGAGATCATCGAACGCAGCCGCGAAGCGATTCAGGGCCTGCCCCTGCTGCGCCGCGAAAGCGCCCTCGGCTACGCCCTGTGGCGCGACGGCCAGCCGCTGCTGTCGAGCCTCAACCTGCCGCCGGAGATCACTGCCCAGGGCCCCGGCTTCAGCACCGTGGAAGCCCAGGGCACCCACTGGCGGGTACTCCAGCTGAATATCGACGGCTTCCAGATCTGGATCAGCGAAAACCTGATCTACCGCCAGCACACCATGAACCTGCTGCTGTTCTACTCGCTGTTCCCGCTGCTGCTGGCGCTGCCGTTGCTCGGCGGCCTGGTCTGGTTCGGCGTTGCCCGCGGCCTGGCGCCGCTACGCGAAGTGCAGGCCGAGGTCCAGCAGCGCTCCGCGCGACACCTGCAGCCGATCGCCGTGGAGGCGGTGCCGCTGGAGATCCGCGGCCTCATCGACGAACTCAACCTCCTGCTGGAGCGTCTGCGCACCGCCCTCGAGGCCGAACGCCGACTGACCAGCGACGCCGCCCATGAAATCCGCACGCCACTGGCCAGCCTGCGCACCCATGCCCAGGTCGCGCTGCGTTCGGAAGACCCCAAGGCCCACGCCCGCGGCCTGCTGCAAGTCAGTCGCAGCGTCGAGCGGATCAGCACCTTGATGGAGCAGATCCTGCTCCTCGCCCGCCTCGACGGTGACGCCCTGCTGGAGCAATTCCACCCGGTCAACCTCGCCACCCTGGCCGAAGACGTACTCTCCGAACTGGCGCGCCAGGCCATCGACAAGGACATCGAGCTGTCGTTGCACCAGGAGACCGTGCACGTGATGGGCATCGACCTGTGGCTGAAGGCGATGGTCGGCAACCTGGTGGGCAACGCCCTGCGCTACACAGCGGCCGGGGGCCAGGTCGAGATCCGCGTCGAGAATCGCGCCCAGCACGCCGTGCTGCGGGTGCGCGACAACGGCCCCGGGGTCGCCCTGGAAGAGCAGCAGGCGATCTTCACCCGCTTCTACCGCAGCCCCGCCACCAGCTGCGGCGAGGGCAGCGGCCTGGGCCTGCCGATCGTCAAGCGCATCGTCGAACTGCATTTCGGCAGTATCGGCCTGGGCAAGGGACTGGAGGGCAAAGGGCTGGAAGTGCAGGTGTTCCTGCCGAAGACCCAGCCGGACACGACGCGGCCGCCGGCCAGAGGTCCGGACAGCGGGCGGTCACATATCTGATAGCCTGCGCATTGGCCGGGAAAGGGATAGGCTAGCGGCTTCGCAACCTCCCAGGAGACCCGGATGAACATCGGTGAAGCGGCGAAGAAAAGCGGACTGACGCCGAAGATGATCCGTTACTACGAGTCCATCGAGCTGCTCCGCCCAGCCGGACGCAGCGCCAGCGGCTACCGCCACTACAACGAGAACGACCTGCATACCCTGGCGTTCATCCGCCGTTCGCGGGACCTCGGTTTCTCCCTCGACGAAGTCGGCAAGCTGCTCACCCTCTGGCAGGATCGCCAGCGTGCCAGTGCCGACGTCAAGGCCCTGGCGGCGCAGCACGTGCGCGAGCTGAATCGCAAGATCGAGGAGCTCAGCACCCTGCGCGACACCCTGCAGGACCTGGTCGAGCACTGCCAGGGCGACCACCGCCCCGACTGCCCGATCCTCAAGGATCTGGCGTCTGGCTGCTGCCACTGATATCCAGCAGCGGCCAGCGCGTCGTCCAGTTCTTCTCCCGCAGGCGCCGCCGGTAGACTTCCGGCTTGCCGGCGAAATGCGCGGTGGGCCGTACCTTCAGCGCCAGCAGGTCGTCGACGCCCAGCGGTGCCAGTAGCTCCAGGCGTTCGCCGACGAGCCGCAGCGCCACCGCCGTGCACGTTTCCGCCCAGTGGCACAGCGCATCGGCGCAATCCCGGTAGGGCCGGTCGCCGTTGCGCAGGTGCATGCGCGCCTGGTTCTTCACCGACCAGGGTGCCTCGCAGCGACGGCGCAACGCGACCTCGAAGTCGGCGTCGGCCTGCGGGTCGAGGACCCGCGGGGCGAAATGAAGTACGTCGATGTCCGCCAGCGGCGTGGCTTCGCCGTAGCCATGCAGATGGTCCCATACCGCGTTGCGTACGAAACCGGCGCCGATCCACGCGCCCTCCGGCCCGACCTCGCGCAGCACGCGGAGCAGATGCAGGCGCGAGGAATCGGCGGCGATCAGCGCGAGGATGTCTTCCGCCGTTTTCATCCCAGCCGCCGCACCGGCCAGGCGAAGCGTCGCAGCAGGCTGGCCGGCAACAGGGTGATGGCCAGCCCGACGAACACCAGCGCGCAGGCCAGCAGGCTGTCTAGGTCGAGGCGTTCGCCGAGCAGCAGCCAGCCGGCGAGCATGCCCGACACCGGCACCGCCAGCGCGAACGGCGTCACCAGGCTGGCCGGATAGTGGCGCAGGAGGAAGCTCCAGATGGCGAAGCCCACCGTGGTCGCGCCGAAGGCGATGTAGAGCAGCGCTCCGAAGCCCCCCCAGCTCATGTTCAGCACGGCGCGCTCGATGGCTTGCGGACCTTCGAATACATAGGAAAGCGCCAGCAGGGGCAAAGGCGGGACCAGGCTGACCCAGCAGATCAGGCGCAGCATGTCGGTGGCCCCGGAACGCTTGGTGGCGATATTGGCGAAAGACCAGGCCAGCGCCGCGGCGACCACCAGCAGGAATGCCAGCAGGCTGTCTCCCAGCGGCCGTTCCAGGCCGATCAGGACCAGCCCCGCCGCCGCCAGCAGGAGGCCGAACAACCCGCGCGGCGACGGCCGCTCGCCCAGCCACAGGGCGGCGATGAGGATGGTGAAGAATACCTGGCTCTGCAGCACCAGCGACGACAGCCCGGCCGGCATGCCCTGGGCCATGCCGACGAACAGCAGGCCGAACTTGACCACCCCGAGGAGCACGCCGATCAGCAGGATGCGTCCGAACGGCGCCGGCATCGGCCCGCGCAGGACCAGCAGCGGCAGCGCCGCCAGGGCGAAGCGCAGGGCGCAGAACAGCAGCGGCGGGAAGTCGCCGAGGCCGACCTTGATCACGACGAAGTTCAGACCCCAGATCAGGGTCACCAGCAAGGCGAGCAGGATATGTGCAACAGGCATGGCGGCCTCCGGAAAACTTCAGGCCACGCTAGCAGTTGCGCGCGCAAGGGTCGCGATACAGTTGGCGGGAAAAAACATCCGCCAGCCGCTCACTGCAACCAGGGCGGCGGCGGTTCCTCGCGCTCGCCACGCGGCGCGTCGTCGGCCTGGCGCAGCGCCTGGCGACGCGCCTCCTCGCGCTGCGCGGCCTCGATCTCGCGGAGCACCGCGCGCACGTCGGCGGCCTCTTCGGCTTCGACGAAGGTGCCGCTGAGCGGGGTTTCCGTTGTCAGCTCGCCGGCTTCGTAGAGCGCCCACATTTCCTTGGCATAGCGGGTCTGCCTGAGTTCCGGGGCGAAGCGGCCGAAGTAGGCGGCCATGTTGCCGACGTCGCGTTCGAGCATGCTGAACGCATGGTTGTTGCCGGCCGCGTCGACCGCCTGCGGCAAGTCGATGATCACCGGGCCGTCCGGACCGAGCAGGACGTTGAACTCGGAGAGGTCGCCGTGCACCAGGCCGGCGCAGAGCATGGCGACGATCTGGCGGATCAGGAAAGCGTGGTGGCGGCGTGCCTCGTCGGGCTCCAGCGTCACGTCGTTGAGACGCGGCGCAGCATCGCCGTCGGCGTCCGCCACCAGTTCCATCAGCAACACGCCATCGAGGAAATCATAGGGCTTCGGCACCCGCACACCGGCCCCGGCGAGACGGAACAGGGCCGCCACTTCGGCATTCTGCCAGGCTTCCTCCTGTTCGCGGCGGCCATACTTCGAGCCCTTGGCCATGGCCCGCGCCTGGCGGCTGTTGCGGACCTTGCGGCCCTCCTGGTACTCGGCGGCCTGGCGGAAGCTGCGCTTGTTGGCCTCCTTGTAGACCTTGGCGCAACGCAGGCTGTCGCCGCAACGCACCACATAGACCGAGGCTTCCTTGCCGCTCATCAGCGGGCGCACGACCTCGTCGATCAGACCGTCTTCGATCAACGGTTCCAGGCGTCTGGGTGTCTTCATCGGTGCTACGCGGTTCCTCGGGGCCAATGTGTAGGGCAAAGGGTCTGACGTTATACGGCAAACGCCGTGCCGAGCACAGCCGGACGCGCCGGCTTTCCGCCGGACTGCGCACCGATCGGCGTACTAGGCCGGTGGCGCGGTGAGTTCGATGCTTTCCGCCACCGCCTGTTCCAGCCGCTGCATCTCCACGTCCAGTGCCTCGGCGCTGTCGGCGTAGCGCCGGGCAACCTCGGCGAAAGCGTCGGCCACGGCGACGAAGGCCTCCACCAGCCGTGGGTCGAATTCACTGCCGGCGCCGGCCTGGATCAGCAGCACCGCCTCGGCGTGCGCCAGCGGCGGCCGGTAGGCGTGCCGGCTGGTCAGTTCATCGTAGCGGTCGGCCAGGGCGACGATCCGCGCCGCCAGGGGAATTCGCTCGCCCGCCAGGCCTTCCGGAAAGCCCCGGCCATCCCAGCGTTCGTGATGGCTGTAGGCGATCTGCCGGGCGAAGCGGAGGAACCCGGAAGGCTGGCCGAGCCGCCGCTCGGCGCTGGCCAGGGCGTCGCGCCCGGCGCGGGTATGACCCTGTAGCAGGGCGGTGTCGGCAGCGTCCAGTTGCCCGGGGTTGAGCAGGACCCGGTCGGGCACCGCGACCTTGCCGATGTCATGCAACAGCGCCGACTTGCTCAGCAGGTCGACAGCCTCCGGAGTCAGCTCGTCGGCGAACGCCCGCTGCACCGCCAGGTGCTCGGCGAGCAGCCTGACATAGCGCTCGATACGCGGAAGATGGCGGCTGCGCGGGTTGTCGCGAAGATCGCCAAGGGTCGCCAGGGCTTCGATGACGGCGTCCTGCAACTGTTGCAGCTGGCGCGTGCGACGGCGAACTTCGAGTTCCAGGTATTCGCTCTTGTCGCGCAGGAAATCGGCATTGGCCTTCAGTTGCAGATGGGTGCGCACCCGTGCCAGGACGATCGGCGGGCTCACCGGCTTGCCCAGGTAATCCACCGCGCCCAGGGCCAGGCCCTGTTGCTCGTCGTCGTGATCGGCGCGGGCAGTGAGGAACATCAACGGGATGTCGCGGGTCAGCGGATCGGCCTTGAGCCGTCGGCAGACCTCGTAGCCGTCCATGCCCGGCATGTTCACGTCGAGCAGGATCAGGTCCGGGCGCGGCTCTTCGACGGCCGCCCGCAGCCCGGCCGGGCCGCTGCCGGCGGTGCGCACGCGGTACTGCTCCTCGAGCAGCTCGCGCATCAGCAGCAGGTTGTCCGGGGTGTCGTCCACCACCAGCACGAGTTCCTGCTCGGGCCTGTCCAGCATGCTCTCCATCGCCCCTCCGGCCTTCGCTACGGGGCCGCCTGGCGGCGACCGTCACCCCGTATTGAAGACGCTGGAGACGACTTCTGCACGTCCGGTCAGGCGCCCGGGGCGACCGTTCAGGGCGTCAGGCGCAAACGCAGTGGCGAATCCTCGGTCTCGGCGCCGTTCTCGCTCTCGCCGAAGGCCCGGCGCTCGATGGGGTCCTGGCCGAAATACTCCTTGATCGGCGACTCGATGGCCTTGCCGCCGGGGCTCACGTGACTGGCGCAACCGCCAAGGAACACCAGGACCACACCGATGACCAGCGCTTTCATCTTCGTACCCCCGTCAGCCCGGCCCATCCGGGCGCTGCACCGCAGCATGGCGCAGCCCGCCTTAGGGATCGCTTAAGGCATTCAGGCGGCGGCGCGGCTGGCGCGCCACTGAGGCAGGCCGATGAGCACCACGGCGCTGATGATCACCAGCATCGCCAGCCCCTCGATACCGCCGATCCGCTCGCCGGCGAACAGGGTGCCGAGCAACACCGCCACCGCCGGATTGACGTAGGCATAGCTGGTGGCCGCCGCCGGCCGCACGTTGCGCAGCAGGTACTGGTAGGCGCTGAAGGCGATGATCGAGCCGAACAGGATCAGGTACACCAGCGCCAGCCAGCCGCTGGTGCTCGGCCAATGCTCGAGGCGCTCGCCGCTGGCCAGGCTGCCGACCAGCAGCACCGCGCCGCCGACCAGCATTTCCGCGGCGCTGGCCATCGGTCCGGCCGGCAGCGACAGGCGCCGGCTCCACACCGAGCCGAAGGCCCAGGATGCGGCGGCGAACAGGATCAGGCCGGCACCGGCAGGGCTGGCCTGGAGGTTCGAACCGAGGTTGAGCAGGACGATGCCGAACAGCCCGAGCACGATGCCGCCCCATTCCAGGGTGGTGTTGCGCTGGCCGAACAACTGGCTGAACAGCAGGGTAAACAGCGGCACCGTAGCCACCGCAAGGGCCGCCACCCCGGAAGACACGCCCCAGTGCTCGGCCACCGTCACCCCTCCGTTGCCGCAACTGAGCAGGAGGATTCCGACGACCCCCGCGCCGCGCCACTCGCGCCAGGTCGGCAGCGGCGCGCCGCGCCAGCGCAACCAGGCGAACATCAGGGCGCCGGCGATGACGAAGCGCACCCCGGCCATCAGCATCGGTGGCCAGGACTCGACGCCGAAGCGGATCGCCAGGTAAGTGGAGCCCCAGATGAAGTACAGGGCGAAGAACGCACCGAAAAGCAACAGCGGAATGCGACGGGCAGGCATGGAAAGCACTCGACAGGGCAGGCGGGAGAAAGACTTCATTTTATTAGGTCGCCACCCGCCGGTTAAGGCACAGCCGCTGGTTATCGGGACGTAACACTTTTCTTTCCATGGAAATCGGCCATGCTTTCCGTCGATTCGACAACCGGGACCCATCATGGACAAATACGACCGTGCGCTCCTCGCCGCCCTGATCGACAACGGCCGCCTGACCTTCGCCGAACTGGCCCGGCGCATCAACCTGTCGCCCCCGGCGGTGGCCGACCGGGTGGCCAAGCTGGAGGCCGAAGGGGTGATCACCGGCTACCACGCCTCGGTGAACCTGGCCAAGCTCGGCCTGCCCATCGAGTGCGTGATCGAACTGCGGATCACCGAGAAGGATTGCCAGTCGGTGCTCGACGAACTGGCCCGGATCCCCCAACTGACCCTCTGCCACCGAATCACCGGCGACGCCTGCGTGCTGATGAAGGCCGCCGTGGCTTCGATGCCGGAGCTGCAAGACCTGATCGACCGGCTGATGAAGTTCGGCATCAGCAAGACCTCGATGATCCTCTCCACCCCCTTCGCCGACCGCCACCCGGCAAGCCTGCGGGGGCAGGACGGGAATGGCGGATGTGCGGCATGAGCCCTTCGCCGGTGTCATCCGGCAGGCGTCGGGATCCGTATCTTCATCGCCGCCACGAACCCGAACCGTAGGGCGCATAACGCCAACGGCGTTATCCGCCGCAGCGGCACTCCCGGCCGATAGCGGAGCCGCCCTCACCCCAACTCTCTCCCTGAAGAGAGAGGGGATTCTCCGTACAAGCGTCGAATTCGCTGTCTCCAACGCCGCCGACGAACCCGAACCGTAGGGCACCGGCAAAAAAAAGGCGGTCCCGTTCGCACGGCACCGCCCAAGTCACGGAGTTGCTTACATCGTCGAGCGACAAGGCCGCTCGCCCTATTGGATTACCGCTCGATGATCGCGGTCACACCCTGCCCACCGGCGGCGCAGATGGAAATCAGCCCGCGTCCCTGCTCCGCCACCGAGAGCAGCTTGGCCAGGTTGGCGACGATCCGTCCCCCCGTGGCGGCGAACGGGTGGCCGGCTGCCAGCGAGCTGCCCTTGACGTTGAGCTTGCTGCGGTCGATGGAACCCAGCGGCTGGTCGAGGCCGAGGCGGGTCTTGCAGTACTCGGGGTCTTCCCAGGCCTTCAGGGTGCAGAGCACCTGGGCGGCGAAGGCCTCGTGGATCTCGTAGTAGTCGAAGTCCTGCAGGCTCAGGCCGTTGCGTGCCAGCAGCCGCGGCACCGCGTAGACCGGCGCCATCAGCAGGCCCTCCTGGCGATCGACGAAGTTCACTGCCGCCGCCTCGCCGTCCTTGAAATAGGCCAGTATCGGCAGGCCGCGCGCCTTCGCCCACTCCTCGCTGGCCAGCAGTACCACCGAGGCGCCATCGGTCAGCGGCGTCGAGTTGGCCGCCGTGAGTGTGCCGCGCGAGCCGCGCTCGAACACCGGCTTGAGGGTGCCGATCTTCTCCAGGTCGATATCCGGGCGCAGGTTCTGGTCGCGGGTCAGGCCGCGGAACGGCGTCATCAGGTCGTTCTGCCAGCCCTCCTCATAGGCCGCGGCCAGCTTGTGGTGGCTCTCGAAGGCCAGCCTGTCCTGCTCGTCGCGGGGAATCTGCCAGGTCTGCGCCATCAGTTCGCAGGACTCCCCCATCGACAGCCCGGTGCGCGGCTCGCCGTTGCGCGGGATGGCCGGGACCACGTGGCGCGGGCGGATCTTCAACAGGCTCTTGAGCTTGTCCAGGTTGCTCTTGCCACGGTTGGCCTCGAGGAGAATCTTGCGCAGGCCCTCGTTGACCCCGATCGGCGCATCGGAAGTGGTGTCGACGCCGCCGGCGATGCCGCTGTCGATCTGCCCGAGAGCGATCTTGTTGGCCACCAGGATCGCCGCCTCCAGGCCGGTACCGCAGGCCTGCTGGATATCGTAGGCCGGGGTTTCCGGGGCCAGGCGCGAACCGAGCACGCATTCGCGGGTCAGGTTGAAGTCGCGCGAATGCTTCAGCACGGCGCCGGCCACCACCTCGCCAAGGCGCTCTCCGTGCAGGTTGTAGCGCTCCACCAGGCCTTCCAGGGCGGAAGTGAGCATCTCCTGGTTGCTCGCCGTGGCGTACACGGTGTTCGAGCGGGCGAAGGGAATACGGTTGCCGCCGACAATGGCGACCCGGCGCAGCTGGGTCATGGAAGAACTCCTTGCTGGAATCGTTTACGCCGAGCCGAGGCTCGACCCGTTAACTGAGCGGTCAGTGGCGCACAGGCTAACCTTAGCCGGTCGCGTCGCATTGGCCGCCCTGCCGTTATCCCGGTCAGCGCGGTCAATTGCGGCGAACAGGTGGCTGCGTAGAGTTGTCCACACTGTTACCCGCGTTCCCTCGGCATCGTTGGCCGGCGGAATCCACCTTCAGCCTTGGAGCCTTTCCACCGGGAGCCCGTTCCATGACCGATCGTTACATCGCCTTCGCCAACTCCCCCGTCGGCCGCCGCCTGGTTGGCGCCGTCGGCCTTCCCTCCCCGTTGCGCCTGGAGCGCTGGCAGGCCGGCCGGGTGCGGCCGCTGGACGGCCCGCTGGTAATCGGCGGGAGCGGCGCGCTGGCCGAGGCCGTGCTGCCCTTCGCCGGCAAGCTGACCGACGCGGTGTTCGCCGCCGTCGAGGGACAGTTCGAGCTGCCGCGCTGGACCGCCGAGCACAGCCCGCGGGCCAAGGCGGTGCTGTTCGACGCCAGCGGCCTGAGCCGCTTCGAGCAGTTGGTGGCGCTGCGCGACTTCTTCCAGCCGGTGCTCAAGGGCCTCGACACATGCCCGAAGGTGGTAGTCCTCGGACGCGCCCCCGAGTCTCTCAAGGACCCGGTCGCCGCCAGCGTGCAACGCAGCCTGGAAGGTTTCACCCGCTCCCTGGGCAAGGAAATCCGTCGTGGCGGCAACGTGCAGTTGCTGTACGTCGGCAAGGGCGCCGAGGACCAACTGGAAGGCGCGCTGCGCTTCTTCCTCTCGCCGAAGAGCGCCTACGTCTCCGGCCAGGTGATCCGCCTTGCCGCCAACAGCGCCCAGGTCCACGACTGGAGCAAGCCGCTGGCCGGCCAGCGCGCGCTGGTCACCGGCGCCGCCCGCGGCATTGGCGCGGCTATCGCGGAAACCCTGGCGCGCGACGGCGCGGAAGTGGTGCTGCTCGACGTGCCGCCGGCCAGGGAGGCCCTCGAAGGCCTCGCCGCGCGCCTCGGTGGCCGGGCCGTGGCCCTCGACATCTGCGCCGCGGACGCCGGGCAGCAACTGGTGGACGCGCTGCCTGAGGGCGTCGATATCGTCGTGCACAATGCCGGGATCACTCGCGACAAGACCCTGGCGAAGATGAGCAGCGACTTCTGGAACTCGGTGATCAACGTCAACCTCAATGCCCCGCAGGTGCTGACCCAGGCCCTGCTCGACGGCGGCAAGCTGCATGACAACGGCCGGGTGGTGTTGCTGGCCTCGATCAGCGGCATCGCCGGCAACCTCGGGCAGAGCAACTACGCGGTGAGCAAGGCCGGCCTGATCGGCCTGGCCCAGGCCTGGTCGCCGGCGCTGGGCAAGCGCGGCATCACCATCAACGCGGTGGCGCCGGGCTTCATCGAGACGCAGATGACCGCCGCCATTCCGCTGACCATCCGCGAGGCCGGCCGGCGGATGAACTCCATGAGCCAGGGCGGCCTGCCGCAGGACGTCGCCGAAACGGTGGCCTGGTTCGCCCAGCCTTCGTCCGGCGCGGTCAGCGGCCAGGTGCTGAGGGTGTGCGGGCAGAGCCTGCTGGGGGCCTGAGGCGGCCCCTGACTCCCCGGCGACGGGCAGGCGCCCTGCACCAGGAAAACACCGGTAGCCCCCTCGGACAGGCCCTACCCGCGCCCCTGCTGCCCGCGCCGGCGGAACTCCACCGGCGTCTCGCCGACCCAGCGCTTGAACGCGCGATAGAAGGTGCTCGGCTCGGAAAACCCGGTGCGTTCGACGATCACTTCGATGCGCTCGTCGGTCTTCAGCAGCAGTTCCTTGGCCAGTCGGCAGCGGTAGTCGGTGACCAGGTCATTGAAGCGCACCCCGGCCATCGCCAGGCGTTCGCGCAGACGTCGGGCCGGCATGCCGAGGCGCGCGGCGACCTGCTCCAGGGTGGCGCCTCCGTCCACCAGCAGTTCGCCGATCAGTTCGCGGACCTGGCGTACCAGGTCCAGGCGCTCCACTTCGGCCAGTTGCCGGCGCGCCAGCGACTCATGCATGCGCAGCAGTTCCGGGGCGGCGTGGCGCGAGGGCTTGTCCAGCACCGCGGCATCGAATACCAGCGCGTAGCGCGGCATGCCGAGGATCGTCGGGCAGCCGTAGACCGCACGGTAGCGCTCCATCGGCGCTCCGGTTTCGTTCATCAGTTGCACTTCCAGCGGCTTGAACTCGCCCTCGGTGAGCGCACCGAACAGGCGGATCACCGCGCCGGCGAGCATTTCCGGGAAGTGACGGTTGATCGCCGGCGATTCGCCCAGCGACAGCACCGCGCGCTCGCCCTCCACCTCCAGTTGCGCCTGCAGGGTGTCGGACAGCAGGCGTACGTAGCGCAGGGAATGGCGCAGGCCGGCGCCGAAGGTATCGCTGGAGAGGAACAGGTATTCCAGGAGCAGGCCATGGAACGCCGGCAGGTGCTCGGCCAGGTGCAGGCCGACATGCTCTTCGCCGCACTCGTCGGCGGCGGCCTTCCAGAACAGGTTCTGTGCGGAATGGGGAAAACGGCCGGCCGGCAGGCCACCCGGCGGCAGCCCGACACGGACCAGGACCCGGTCCGGATCGCAGCCGCTGGCGCGCAGGGCGTCGATCACCGGGCGCATCAGCGCTACATCGTCGGTCAGATCACGCATGGTGTTTTTTCTAGTTATCCATGGGGCGGGCCCATCTTAGGCAGCTTTGCCATCCCCTCTCAAGGAGAGGCCATAGAAATAACCCATCCCGCATGACGGAAAAACCCTCAGATCGACTAGCCGCCGGCGTGGTCGAAAATCTCGATGCAGACGCATCCCGGAGCCAATTGACCGCCCTGCCAGCGGCGCCGGCCAGGCGGCCAATGCCTGCTGCGGGTGCTCGACTAAGCTGACAGCCACCTATTTCGAGGAGATGTCCAATGCCCACCGCCTGGCTCGACCTGCCCGCCCCACCCGCCCTGCCCGGCCTGTTCCTGCGCGCCGCACTGCGCCGCGGCATCCGCGGCAAGGCCCTGCCCGAGCGCGGCCTGCGCAGCCAGGTCACGGTGGACCCGAAGCACCTCGAGCGCTACCGCCAGGTCTGCGGCTTCCGCGACGACGGCCTGCTGCCGCCGACCTACCCGCACATCCTCGCCTTCCCGCTGCAGATGGCGCTGCTCACCGACAAGCGCTTCCCCTTCCCGCTGCTCGGCCTGGTCCACCTGGAGAACCGCATCGACGTGCTGCGCGCGCTCGGCGGCCTCGGCCCGTTCACCGTGAGCGTCGCGGTGGAAAACCTGCAACCGCACGACAAGGGCGCCACCTTCAGCATCGTCACCCGCCTGGAAGACCAGCTTGGCCTGCTCTGGGTCGGTGACAGCAAGGTGCTCTGCCGCGGCGTCAAGGTGCCCGGCGAGATTCCGCCGAAAGCCGAGCAGGAGCCGCTGCCGCTGGAGCCGGTCGACAACTGGAAGGCGCCCGCCGACATTGGCCGGCGCTATGCCCGCGCCGCCGGCGACTACAACCCGATCCACCTGTCGACATCCAGCGCCAAGCTGTTCGGCTTTCCCCGCGCCATCGCCCACGGCCTGTGGAACAAGGCTCGCAGCCTGGCCGCCCTGGGCGAGCGACTGCCGGCCTCGGGCTATCGGGTCGAGGTGCGCTTCCAGAAGCCGGTGCTGCTGCCGGCCAGCCTCACCCTGCTGGCCAGCGCGGCGGCGGCGGACGGCCAGTTCAGCCTGCGCGGCAAGGACGACCTGCCGCACATGGCCGGGCATTGGAGCCGGCTACAGGGCTGACGCCGGTCCGCCATGCCTTGAAGCTTCGGGCGCAAAGCCCGAAGCTATGCGGCTGCTTACCGCCACCGCGAAGAATCCCCCATGGACCTGCACGAACTCACCGCGCGCCTGCACGCCATCCGCGACCGCAACGACTGGCGCCAATTCCACAGCCCGAAGAACCTGGCCATGGCCGCCAGCGTCGAGATGGCCGAACTGGTGGAGATCTTCCAGTGGCTGACGGAAGACCAGTCGCGCACGCTGTCGGCCGAGCAGCTCGAACACGCTGGCCAGGAAGTTGGCGACATCGTCCTTTATCTGCTGCTGTTCTGCGGGGAAACCGGCCTCGACCTGGAACAGGTGGTGCGCGCCAAGCTGGCCGACTGCGAACGGCGCTTCCTGCCATGAGCGACCGCCACTTCGACGAACTGGCGACGCGCTTCGCCGAAAAGATCTACGGTGGCGCCAAGGGCGCGATCCGCCTCGCGGTACTCCAGGCCGACCTCGCCGAGGCCCTGCCGGAGCGGCCTCTGCGGGTACTCGACATCGGCGCCGGGCTCGGCCACATGTCGCTCTGGCTGGCCGCTCGCGGCCACCGCGTAACCCTCGCCGAGCCAGCGCAACCCATGCTCGACGGCGCCCGCCAGCGCTTCGCCGAAGCCGGGCAGGCCGCCGAATTCATCCAGGCGCCCTGGCAGGAACTGCTCGGCCAGCTCACCGAGCCCTACGACCTGGTGCTCTGCCACGCCGTGCTCGAGTGGCTGGCCGAACCCCATGCGATCCTGCCGGTGCTGCACCAACTCTGCGCACCCGGCGGCTGGCTGTCGCTGGCCTTCTACAACCGCGACGCGCTGATCTACCGCAACCTGCTCAAGGGCCACTTCCGCAAGCTGCGCAAGGAACGCTTCGCCGGCGAGGGGCAGAGCCTGACCCCGCAGCGCCCGCTCGACCCGCGCGAGCTGGAACAGGCGATGGCAGCGCGTTGGCGCATCGAGGCGCGCAGCGGCGTGCGGGTGTTCCACGACTACATGCCGAGCGATTTCCAGGCCAAGGCCGAACTGCTCGACCTAGTGGAAATGGAACTGGCCTACCGCCGCCACACGGTCTTTGCCGGGCTTGGCCGCTACCTGCACTGGCTGTGCCGCCCGCAATGAAAGGCGCAGAATGCAGTCTGAGCCTGCAAGGGCCGCCGACGTAGCGCGGCCACGGAGCGTCGAGCATGCAATCGCGACTGTTGATCCTGCCGTTACTCGCCAGCCTGGCCGCCCTCGGCGCCTGCCAGGGCGACAATCCCTACCGCGCCAGCTCCCTGCCCTACCCGCCGCAGCCGGCCACCGCGGCCAATCCCGGCCTCGATCCCGGCGCCTATCCGGCGGCGCCGCGCGACTACGCCCGCTACCGTAGCTGGAGCTGGGCCGCCGCCGGGGTCAGCGGCTTTCCCCAGGGCCTGGACGACAACCAGTTGCGCGACGCCGTCAGCCAGCAGCTCGACCAGCGCGGCCTGCGCCCGGCGCGGCCGGGCAGCGCGGCCGACCTGCAGGTCAGCGCGTTCCTGCGCAACGAACTGCGCACCCGCCAGGTCACCGACTACTACGGCGGCTACTACGGCAACTACGGCGGCTGGCGCGATCCCTGGTACGGCTATGGCGCCAGCTACCCGGTGACCCGCAGCTACACCGTGCAGGTCACCGTGGTCCGCGTCGAGCTGAACGACGCCCGCAGCGGCCAGCCGGTGTGGGGCAACAGCGCCGAGTTCGACTCCGGCGACTCCGCCAGCGAACAGGCCAAGGCCCTGCGCGAAGCGGTGAAACGGGCGCTGTCGAGCTACCCGCCGGGCTGATCGGCGAGCACCCGGCGGCGGATCGCCTCCATCTTCCTGGGCGAGTTGCTCATCACCGCGTCGGCGCCCAGGGCACGCGCGATGCGGTAGTCCTCGGCGGTCTCGATGCCGAACATCACCACCTTCACCGGCTCGCGGCGCACGCAGTCCATCGCTTTGCGCGTCCACAACTGCGCCGCCGGCACCTCGTAGGAGGACTCGCCAAGGGTGAAGCGCTCGGTCACCGTCAGTTCGCGGCGCAGTTCGATGCCCATCCAGGTGCCGCCGGCCGGCGGTGCCTCGCAGCGCTCGCCAAAGGCCAGGCCGACCAGGCGGTTGCGCGTCGCATCGCGGCTTTCGAACTGTCGCGCGCGGTCCGCGTAGCGCTGCGCCAGGTAGTCGTTGGCGGCCTTCTCGGTGGAATAGAAACGCACCCGCGACCAAGCCTTCTGCCGTTCCAGCTCGCCGGCCACGGCATCGACCAGCGGCTCCACCGGCAGCGACTTCATGTCGAGGAACACCGGCACCTGCGGCGGGATCGCCCGCAGCGCCTGGCGCAGCGTCGGAATCCGCAGCGGCTTCTGGCGGTAGGGATAGCTGCCGTCCTCGGCCTTGAACATATAGCCGGCGTTCAAGCGCGCCAGCTCGGCCAGGCTCGACTGGCCGACCGCGCCGGCGCCCTGGGTCAGGACCGCCAGGTCAGCGGGGCGATAGAGCACCGGATGGCCATCGGCGCTCAACTGCACCGAGAGCCATAGCGCATCGGCGCCGTTGTCCAACGCCTTGCGGATCGCCAGCAGGGTGTTCTCCGGGTAGTCCGCGGTGCCGGCGCGATGGGCCACCAGCAGCGGGCCCGGGCCATCCGCCGGTACCACCGAGCGGGCCTCGACGCAGCCGGTCAGCGACAGGCCCAGCAGCAGGATCGCAATACTTCGATTCATTTCATTCTCCCGTCGCGCCCTATAGGGCGGGCACTCGCCAACGTTACTTGTGAAGACGTTTCAAACCCGCGTTTCCTCTTGCCTTTCATCCGGCGCTGAGCTTGGATGTGAACTCTGACTGGAGAAAAACCATGATCCGCCGAATCCTGCTGCTCGGCCTGCTCCTCAGCCTCGCAGCCTGCGAAACCACCCAGCTCGACCGCGACTTCGACAGCTCCCGCGACTTCGCCGCCTACCGCAGCTGGAGCTGGTCGCGACCCGCCTTCGAATACCGCCCCGACGACCCACGCATCAAGAGCGACCTCACCGAGCAACGCATCCGCGAAGCCGTCGCCCAGCAGCTCGACCAGCGCGGCCTGCGTCCGGCCCAGGGCAACGCCGGGGGCGACGTCACGGTGCGCGCCTATCTGATCGTCGACGATCGCCAGGACCAGATCACCACCAACTACGGCGGCGGTTACTGGGGCGGCTACTGGGGAGGATACTGGGGCGGCCCGGCGATGGCCGAGACGCGCACCGTGAATTACAAGGTTGCCACCCTCCAGGTCGACCTGTTCGACGGCAAGGACGGCAAGCTGGTCTGGCGCGGCAGCGGCGAGCAGATCATGCGCACCAGTCCGCCGAGTCCGGCCGAGCGCGAGCAGGCGATCCGCGAGACGGTGCAGAAAGTCATGTCGCAATACCCGCCGCGCTGACATGCAGCTCAGCCACCGCCCGGCGGAGACCGGCGACCTGGAGACGGTCGCCGGCTTCCCCCAGGACCGCGACGAACTCTTTTATTGCTACCCCAAGGCGATCTGGCCGTTCAGCGTCGCCCAACTGGCCGCCGCCATCGCCGAACGCCGCGGCAGCACCGTGGCCGTGCACGACGGGCAGGTGGTCGGCTTCGCCAATTTCTACCAGTGGCAGCACGGCGACTTCTGCGCCCTCGGCAACATGATGGTGGCGCCCGCCGCGCGCGGCCTGGGCGTGGCCCGCTACCTGATCGGGGTCATGGAAAACCTCGCCCGCGAACAGTACAAAGCGCGCCTGATGAAGATTTCCTGCTTCAACGCCAACGCCGCCGGGCTGCTGCTCTATACCCAGCTCGGCTATCAGCCGCGCGCCATCGCCGGACGCCACGATCCGGACGGCCGGCGCGTGGCGCTGATCCAGATGGACAAGCCCCTTGAACCCTGACATCCACGCCCAGCGCGTCCTCATCATCGTCTCCAGCGGCCCGAGCACCCCGGCCCGCTGCGCCGCGCCCTTCCACACCGCGACCCTGCTGGCCTGCATGGACGCCGAGGTGACCCTGTTCCTCAGCGGCGAAGGCGTACAGTTGGCGCGCCGCGCCGTCGCCGACCAGTTGCGCGCGCTGGACGGCGGCGAGCCGCTGCGCCACTTCATCCGCCAAGCCCGCGAAGCCGGCGCGCGCCTGCTGATGTGCCGCCAGCCCGGGGTGAACATCGACGAAAGCGAACTGATCGAGGAACTCGACGAAATCTCCAGCGGCGGCGAACTGGCACGGCTGATCCTCGAATCCGAGCGGGTACTGACCCTATGAGCGCGAACCTGCACGGCCTGGAATTCCCCGACGGGCTGTTCTACGCCCCGGACTACAACCTGTGGCTGCGCGAGGAAGTCGACGGCAGCCTGACCCTGGGCCTGAGCGCCTACGGCTGCGCGCTGTATGGCGAAATCTTCGCCTTCACCCCCAAGCGCGATGGCTGGCATATCGAGCGCGACCGCAGCTTCGGCGTGGTCGAGTTCGCCAAGGCTGCCTCCTCGGCCCGCAGCCCGTTGGCCGGGACCCTGCTGGCGAGCAACGCGGCGGTGGTCAAGCGCCCGGCGCTGATCAACCGGGATTGCTACGGCGAGGGCTGGATGGTGCGGCTGCAACCGGACGACTGGGCCTCGGCGCGGGGCGCATTTCTCCTGGGAGACACGGCGCGGGAGGCATTCGCGGAGCGTATGCGCCTGGATGGGTTCGATCCGCAGCATCCAGGGGTACAGGCGCTGGATTTCTGAGACTCCCGGGCTTTACCCGCACCCCGCTTGCGGAGGGAGAATAACGTCGGCGGCGTTATTCGCCGATCAGGCGGAGGTGCATAAAAATATCCTGTACCTGCCTAACCCTTCGGCAGGTTGTGACTAGATCCGTAGGGCGCATAACGCCAATGGCGTTATCCGCCAATCGCCTTCAGGCCGCACCCAGGCGAAACGGAGAATCAATGCCCTATCCCGTAAGCCCTTTCGTCCTGTCTCGCTTCAAGCCCGCGCCATACGAGGGCTTCCCGTCCATCGGGGCTGCCCCCCTCAACTTCATGCCCCTCGCTCTCCTTGCCCGCTCTCCACCGGCCTCCTAATGTATCCCTGCTGCCACTCGGCAGACGGGTCTGGCGTCCCGAACGACTGAGAAAATCTGCCGGCAGGACCGGCGGCAATCGCTCATCATCAAGGGAAAGCACCCCATGACCACCCTCGAACTCCTCGACGAAGCCATCGCCCACCAGAACGCCGCCCGTGACCTGTTGCGCCTGTTGTCCGGCGCCGAAAACCTCGGCACGCCAGCGCCGGAGATACTCTCCGGCGCACTGTGCGGGATCGAATACCTGCTGGACGAGGCGCAGGCACGCTACGAGGAGGCGTGGGAGAAACAGCGAACGATTGCGGGATGAACAGTAGCTGAGCGTTCGACAAACGCCCCCGCAGCATCCAGCCGAAACCAAGATTGAGGCATGCGCGAAGCCATGCTTTCTCTCCTGATGGCGGGGCGGCGACCCGCCATCAGAAGGCCGAGTGGAGTCGTTGCGAAGGCGAACGAGCGGCAGGGCGGCGCGAGAGCTGCCAGGGACAATGATGTCGCGAGGGAGCGCAGTAACTGGCATCGGATGCAGGGACAAGCGCTTTGGTTACGTTATCGGCGGCCGACCATCCGGCGAGCGAGAAGGTGACTCTCCTGGAAAGGCGAAACAAGAGGCCAAGGCAGGCACGCGAATCAGCTTGACCGCCAAGCTCAAAGCACGCACAAGTTATTCAACGAGCGGTCTGCGCCGTACTCCCGCCCCAAAAGGCGGATAACGCCGCTGGCGTTATTCGCCCTACCCCAGCCCCATCGCCTCCAACCTCCCGAATATCCACGGAACCCGCCATGTCCCCACCCCAACCGCCCCGCTTCGACGGCCAACGCTGGAGCAACGCCGACGACGACCGCATCGAGGTACTGCCCGCCGACCCCGCCTGGCCACAACGCTTCGCCGCCGAAGCCGAGGCCATTCGCACGGCGCTGGCGCTGCCCGGGCTGGGCATCGAGCATGTCGGCAGCACCGCGGTGCCCGGGCTCGACGCCAAGCCGATCATCGACATCCTCCTGCTGCCGCCGCCCGGCCACGATCCGCAACGGCTGGTAGCCCCGCTGGAGGGACTCGGCTACCAGTTCTGGCGCGAGAACCCGAACACTCAACGGATGTTCTTCGTCAAAGGCATGCCGCCCTTCGGCCATGGCCGCACCCACCATGTCCATGTCATGCCCCTGGCCCAGGCCGACCGCTACCTGCTGTTCCGCGACTGGCTGCGCAACCACCCCGACGACGCCCGCCTCTACGCCGAAACCAAGCACGCCCTGGCCCGCCGCTACCCCACCGACCGCGAGGCCTATACCCGTGGCAAGGACGAGGTCGTCGCAAGGATTCTCGGCCGGGCGCTGGCGGCGACGCGGCACCCAACAATACAGAGTGGCCTGGTAAGGGGAGAACGCGAAACGCACGCCAGGAGTCTGCGTGAAACGCTGGTCGCCGGCGCGGAATCGACGCCAGGCGGCCCCGCCGATACAGCCTATTTCGAGTCGCTGCGCAGCCGGGTAAGCAAGCCCCAGGGCTGAGGCGGATAGCGTGCTTCGCTCACTACTACGACTGTGCGAGCGCGGCTTCCACCAACCTCTCGATCACCTCCCCCAGCCTCCCCGGCTCGCCAACCTCCACCCAGCGCAAATGCGCGAACCGCGGATCCTCGCGCAGGCCGGCGTATTTGCGGCGGTTGCCTGCGAAGGTGTTCCATGACCAGAGCAGGATCGAATCCCTGGAGCAGAACGCCATCCGCAGCGATTCACGGTTGCCGTGGGACAGGCGGGTGCGCAACAGGCCCCGGGCCAGGGTGCGGCGAAGGACCCGGGAGAACACCGTCCAGCGCCCGAAATTCAGCCATACCACGTGGGTGGCGCGGCCCCAGAGCAGCTCGCGGACGGCGCTGTAGTTGCCGTCGGCGACCCAGCGCGGCGCCGTCGTCGCCTGCTCCACGGCGTGCTCGAAGCGTTCGTGGGGCACGGCTTGCCAGCCGGGGCCCCAGTAGAGTCGGTCGAGTTCGACATGCGTACAACCCAGCCTGGCGGCCAGCGCGGCGGAGAAGGTCGACTTCCCGGCCCCGCTGGTGCCGACCACCACCACACGCAGCGGCGCGCCTTGCTCGGCCTCGACGCAGGTCATGCCTTGACCGCGACCAGCGTGTAGCACATCGGGATCGCCAGCGGTCCGTCCTCGTAGAGGTCGTAGAGTTCCTCGCGGTTCGAGTGCGGGTATTCCTTGAAGTGACTCAGGCGCAGGCCGGCGCCGAGCAGCCCGCCGAGGATGTCGCCGAGCGGGTGGACGTACCAGTAGCTGGCGATGCCGGTATCGCTGCCGCTGCCTTCGTAGACGATGGCCTCCCGGGATACGTGGGGCGTATCGGTGAAGTAGTCGTTGCGCAGTTCGAACGGTCGCTCCGACTCGGGTTCGAGCATCTCCAGGAACGGGTGGGTTTCATAGATCGCCAATTGCCCGCCCGGCTTCAGCAGGCCGCTCACCGAGGCGAAGAAGCGCGCGATGTCGGGCATCCAGTTGAGCACACCAATGGTGATCAGCAGCAGGTCGAACTGACCGTCCAGCTCGGCCGGCAGCTCGTAGGCATTGGCTTCGACGAAACGCGGCTGGTGCGGCGAGCGCTCGGCCAGTTGCCGCGCCTGGGCGAGGAAGGCGGCGGACTGGTCGATCCCCACCGCCCGCGCGACGCCGAAGGCGTACAGCGAAAGCACTTCCCGGCCGTTGTTGCAGCCGACCTGGACCGCCGCCTTGCCGGCCAGGTCCAGATTGCGCAGCACGCCAGCCAGGGTCTCGTCCAGGCAACTGAAGCCGGTTTCCTGTACCGCCAGCGACAATTCCTGCCAGCCGCTGCCACGCAGGTGACTGTCGGCGGACGCGTCCCAGGCGCGTCGGTTGCTTTCCACCGCGTGTTCAAGATCCGTCATGCGAAAACCTCAGAAGTGTTCCCAGGAAGGCCAGCCGAGTCGCGAACCCGCAGCCCACTCAATCGCGGAATTGCAGCCCGATATGGGCTCGGCAGTCGCGTCGTTCCAGGCTGCCTTCCTGGAAAGCGCCGCAGGCGCGGTTTCTCAGAGGCAGCGTCTGTTCCACCACGGTCGCCCGCACCTCGTTCGCCGGTTGGCGCTGCTCGGCGGGTCGTGGCGCCTGACGCCGGCCGTTCAGGTTGTCGGCCCCGCCTGGCGGGATGCGCCGGCGCGTCGCTGCGATCCGCCTGCATGCTCAATAGAGACCGGTGGCGCTGCCCCGCTCGAACAGCGGCACCTGGTTGGCCAGGATCATGTTGTAGCTGAGCATGAACGGCACCCCGCCGTCGCTTTCGGCGATCTGGCTTACCCAGCCGATGGGGTTGTTGAACAGCGATTCGTCGGGGCTGAGCACGCCCACGGCGGCGCTGTCCGGGTCGCCGTCCCAGGTCACGTCGCCCCAATGCCAACCGAGGCCGCGCACGTACTGCGCCCCGATCAACGCGCCAAGGGCGAAGACCGCCTCGTCGTCGAGGCTGCGCCCCTGCGCCCTCGCATCGCGCACGTAGTCGGTGACGGCGGCGACGATCCGCGCCGGCGTCTCGTCCGCGGCGACGCCAAGCAAGGCGAGCCCCTGTGCCTGCAAGTCCGCCAGTTGCTGTTGCAGGTCCGTTGAAAGCGGATTGATCTCGGCCATCCCTGTTCTCCCGAGGCAAGGGTGCGCACCCGTCCGTCGGGCGCGCCATGAAGCGCGTTATCTTACGGCTTCGCGGCGACGAAAGCGCCCTCCCCAGCCAAACGTAGCGCAGCCGCTAATCGCCTCTTCCCGGAAATGCTGCCTTCGGCTCTACTGGCGAATTCGTGCCATCCATACCCGAGGCAGCCCCATGACGCTGATCGCCGCCGCCCAGAGCTGCGCCCACCCCGCCGACCTGCCACGCAACCTCGACGACCACCTGCGCCTGATGCGTATCGCCCAGGCACGGGGCGTGCGCCTGCTGGTGTTTCCCGAACTGTCGCTCACCGGCTACGAGCCCACCGTTGCCGCCGCCCTCGCCCAGCCGGCGGATACGCCCCTGCTGCAACCGCTGCGCCAGCTCGCCGAGCAGGCACGGATGACCACGGTGGTCGGCCTGCCGCTGCGCTCGCCGAAGCATGCCAAGCCACTGATCGCCGCCCTGATCCTCGGCGCCGACGGCAGCCTCGGCGTCTATGCCAAGCAGCATCTGCACGCGGGCGAGGAACGTCACTTCTCAGCCGGCGACGGCGGCCCCCTGCTGGAGATCGACGGCCTGCCGGTGGCGTTGGCAGTCTGCGCCGACTTCAGCCAGCCCAGCCACCCGGCCCACGCCGCCCGTGCCGGCGCTCGCCTCTACATCGCCAGCGCGCTGATAGGAGAAAACGGCTACCCGGCCGACTCGGCCCTGCTCGCCGGTTATGCCCGCGAGCACGGAATGGGCGTGCTGCTGGCCAACCATGGCGGGCCGACGGGTGGCTGGAAGGCGGCGGGCAGGAGTGCGTTTTGGAATGAGCGGGGAGCGCTGGTCAGGGAGACGACGGGGACGGGGGAGACGCTGCTTCTGCTGGAATGGACCGAGATAGACGCTTGATCCTGTGAGACGCGATGGCCGCCGAAAGCGAGCGGAGAATTGGCGGAAGGCAGTGGGAGTCGAACCCACCCAGGAACGGCTGCCGTCCCCCACCGGATTTGAAGTCCGGCCACGCCACCGGGCGTGATTGCCTTCCTCTTTGATTTGCAAGATATTTTCTTCGAGGTGCGAGCTTATCAGGCCGAGGTCCGAAGAAGAAATGCCGGATGTCATGGAAAACCGCCCGCGGGACCCGGCGAGCAGAGCGTAGTCCACCCGGAAGCGCTTCACAGGCGTTTCCAGGCTGCCGTTGAAGGCGCGGTCAGCGGTGAGCCTGGGGTGCGCGACGGCGCCCCCTCGGCATCAGGCCGTGGACACGCCGAGAAGCTGTTCGGCCAGCGCCGAGCCCTCGCGCAGGCGGCGGTCGTTGCCGATGCGGCGGGTCAGGCCGATGCGGTCGAAGTGCTCGAGGATCTGGATGCTGCGCTTGCGGCCGATGCCCAGGCGGTCGCGGAATTCCGCCGGGCGGATCAGCCCGGCGGGATCGCGGACCTGCACGGCGATCTCGGCCAATTGACGCAGGGTGGCTTCCGGGTAGAACAGGTCGCGCACCACCTGCTGCAACTGGCCCAGGCGTGCCAGCTTGCGCAGCAGGTTGCGCATGACGGCTTCATCCTGGCGCAGCTCGCGGGCCAGGTCGCGGACCCAGGGCGGGTCGTAGCGGCCGGCTTCGAGCAACGGCCAGAGGCGCGCGCGCAATTGCTCCTCGCTATCGCTCAGGCGCACTTCGTGGCCGGGCAGGTGCAGCCAGGGCCCGCTGCTGTGCACGTCGCCGCCGGCCAGGGCGGCCTCGAGCAGGGCGATGAACACCGGCCGCTCCAGCTGCGGCAGGGCGTAGCGACGCAGGCGGTCGCGGTCGGGACCGAGTTCGTCCGGTAGCTCTTCGTGGAAGCGCCGCAGGCCGGCGAGCAGTTGCTCGACCAGGGCGAACCAGCGCTCCCCGGCGAACAACCGGGGGCCGAGGCGGGTCTGCACCTCGACCACCTCTTCCGGCAGCCGCCAGTGCTCGCGCGGGCGGTTGAAGGATTGCACCAGGCGTTGCGGGTCGAGGCCGTTCTCGGCCGCGCCGAGCAAGGTCGGCAGCGCTTCCTCCAGGCTTTCCTGGCGCAGCGCCTGGAGCTGTGCCAGGCGTGCCGGCGTTCGCCGGTTGCGCGCCGGCGCGGCGCCGTCGAGCACCCGCCCGCCGCCAAGGGTCCGCTGCGCCGACTGGTCGCGCAGCACCAGGCGGTCGCCGTGCAGGGCCTGGATCGGCGCGTTCAGCACCAGTTGGGCGAAGGCGCGGTGGCCAGGCTCCAGTTGTTCGCCTTCGAGCAGGGCCAGGCGTCCGGTGACGTCCTGGGTGCCCAGGTGCAGGTGCACCGGGGTCCAGTGGGTGAAGTCGCGGAGTTCGTCGGGCAACAGGCGGAAGTCGATGTCGACCCGCGTGGTCGGCGCGTGCAGCGCTGCCTGCAGCAGCCAGTCGCCGCGCTGGATCTGTTCCAGCGCGAGGCGCTCGCCGGCGATGTTCAAGGCCACGCGCTGGCCGGCCCAGGCCTGTTGCGCGGGCCGGTTCTGCGCGTGTAGGCCGCGCACCCGCACCGGCCGTCCGGCGTTGCCGAGGAGCAGTTCGTCGCCCACCGCGACCTGTCCGGAGAAGGCCGTGCCGGTGACCACGATGCCACTGCCGGCGACGCTGAAGGCCCGGTCCACCGCCAGGCGGAAGTATCCCTCGCGGCTACGCTCGCGGACTTCGCCGGCGAGCCCGCCGAGTGCTTCGCGCAGCGCCGCGACGCCCTCTCCGGTGCTGCTGGAGAGCGGGAAGATCGGCGAGCGCGCCAGCGGGCCGGAGGCCAGCAGGTGTTCGACCTGGGTCCGCACCTGCTGCACCCGCTGCGGCTCGACCCGGTCGATCTTGGTCAGCGCCACCAGCGCCCGGCGGATGCCGAGCAGTTCGACGATCGCCAGGTGCTCGCGGGTCTGCGGCATCAGGCCGTCGTCGGCGGCCACCACCAGCAGCACGCAATCGATGCCGCTGGCGCCGGCCAGCATGTTGTGGACGAAGCGCTCGTGGCCGGGCACGTCGATGAAGCCGGTGGGGCTGCCGTCGCCAAGGTCGGCGTAGAGATAGCCCAGGTCGATGGTGATCCCCCGCTGGCGCTCGGCCGGGCGGCGGTCGCCCTCGATGCCGGTGAGGGCGCGCAGCAGCGAGGTCTTGCCGTGGTCGATGTGCCCGGCGGTGCCGACGATCACGACAGCTCGCTCCGCAGTCGCGGCAACTGGGCACGGAACGCCGGCTCGTCGTCGAGCTGGCGCAGGTCGAGCCAGAGGGCGTCGTCGTCGAGCCGGCCGATCACCGGCAGCGGCAACCCGCGCAGGGCTTCCTCGAGGTTGCGCAGGGCGCGTCCGCGCAGGCGCCTGGGCTGCCGCGGACGCAGGCACAGCGCGGCGCTGGCCAGCCGCGCCACCGGCTGCGCGCCGCTGCCGATCATGCCCAGGGCGTCGACCACGGCGACCTCCCAGCCCTCGCCGAGCGCCTCGCCCAGCGCCGGCGCCAGGCGCTCGGCCTGGGCGCGGATCTCCGCCGCCGGGCGGCTGAGCAGGCGCAGGGTGGTCAGGCGTTCGGCGAGGCGGTCCGGATCGCGGTACAGGCCGAGCACCGCCTCGAGGGCGGCGAGGGTCAGCTTGTCGACGCGCAGGGCGCGCTTGAGCGGGTTCTTCTTGATCCGCCCGATCAGTTCGCGGTTGCCGAGGATCAGCCCGGCCTGGGGCCCGCCGAGCAATTTGTCGCCGCTGAAGGTAACGATGTCGGCGCCGTCGGCCAGGGCTTCCTGCACCGTCGGTTCCTTGGGCAGGCCCCAGCGGGTCAGGTCCACCAGGGTGCCGCTGCCGAGGTCTTCCAGCAGCGGCAGGCCGTGGCCATGGGCGATGGCCGCCAGTTGCGCGGTGGGCACGCTGGCGGTGAAGCCCTGGACGCTGTAATTGCTGGTGTGCACGCGCATCAGCAGGCCGCTGCGCGGGCCGATGGCGGCTTCGTAGTCCTTGGCGTGGGTACGGTTGGTGGTGCCCACCTCGTGCAAGCGCACGCCGGCGCGGGCCATGATGTCGGGAATGCGGAAGGCGCCGCCGATCTCGATCAGCTCCCCGCGCGAGATGATCCCTTCCTTGCGCGCCCCCAGGCTGTTCAGCGCCAGCAGCACCGCCGCCGCGTTGTTGTTGACCACGGTGACCGCCTCGGCGCCGGTGAGTTCGCGGATCAGCCCGGCGATCAGGTCGTCGCGGTCGCCGCGCTTGCCGCTGGCCAGGTCGAACTCCAGGTTCAGCGGGTAGCGCGCGGCCAGGGTGATCGCCTCGATGGCTTCGTCCGGCAACAGGGCGCGGCCGAGGTTGGTATGCAACACCGTGCCGGTCAGGTTGAACACCCGCCGAACGCGGCTGGCATGCTGCGCGGCGAGACGTTCGCCGGCGCGCCCGGCGAGCACCGCCTCGCTCAGTTCGATCTCGGCTAGGGCACCGCGTCGGGCCGGCTCGCGCAGTTCGTCGAGCAGGTCGCGGAGGGTCGCCAGCAACGCCTCGCGGCCGTAGCGCTGGTGCAGGGGAGCGGCCGCCGCGCTGCGCAGCAGGCGGTCGACCGAAGGCAAGCGAACGGAACTCATGGAGAAACCTTATCCACAGGGTAGGGTCACCGACACGCCCATCATAGACGCGTCGGCGCAGGCCCGCAGCGTCTTCGGCTATTCGCCGCCGGGGGCCAGCAACAGGTTCGGCGAACGCCGCAGGTAGCCGTCCTCGGCCAGGCGCATGTCCAGCGCCAGGCTGGCCAGGTCGTCGGCAAGGGCATCGGCGTGACGGTCGAACTCCAGGTAGAACTGTTTCAGGTAGCCCTGGCAACTGGGGCAGGTCTCGGCGCGCAGCACGGCCTTTTCCGCCGGCTGCCCGTCATGCTCCAGGGACAGGTAGGCCAGGTGCTTGCTTTCCTCGCAGTGGCTGCACTTGATTCGCACGTAGTGCCATTCGCAGGCGCACAGCGAGCAGCTCAGGTAGCGCAGACCGGTTTCCTTGCCGCCCTGGCGGATCATCCCGGCCATCGGCGGCGAGCCGCAGGCGGGGCACAGGGTCCGGCTCTCGGTCTCGACCACCGCGCCCTCCTCCAGCCCCAGCAGCCAATGGCTCCAGGCTACCTGCAGGGCGGCGCCGAGGAACGGCACCAGGGCCGCCGGCAGGAGGTCGAACTGACCGCTGAGCAAGGCGATGGCCCAGGCCTTGCGCTGGCCGTCGTCGGCTTCGCGCAATTGTTCGAGTGCCGCGCCGACGGCGGCGTTGGCCGGCGCCGGGTAGCCCGCGAGCAGGGCATCCAGCCAGGGCAGCCAGGCGCCTTCGCGCACCAGCAGGTCGTAGGCGAGCGGCGGCATGCCGTGCTCGCGGCTCTTGCGCAGGCGCTCGGGGTCGAGCGGGGCCAGCGCCGGCGGGTTGTCCAGCAGCGCCTGCTGGAGCCGGCAGAGACCGGCGACCAGGCGCAGGTAGTCGCCCATCGGGTGCCCCTCGGCCAGTTGCAGCAAGCGCTCGCCGCGGCGGGCGAACAGGTCGCGCGACGGCTGGTGCAGGTGCGGGGGAATGTTGGCGGCGGCTTCTATCTGCCCCGGCTGAAGAATGGTGCGTGACACGGGAACTCCTCGGGTCTGCGCCGGCGGGCCGGTGGGCCGCGCCGCAACGATCGGGCGCCCGGAGGGGCGCGGAATGAATGCAAAGGCCCCATCGCTGGGGCCTCCGGTCGGGCGATGGCGACACTATACGCGTCAGTGCTCCTCGCCCTTGCCGACTTCCTTCAGCCAGCCGTTGTGGTGCTTGCGCGCCCAGGCGCGGCTGACCTTGCCGTAGAGCATCGCGCCCATCGAGCCCTTGACCCAGATGCCGGCGTAGATGTGCACGATGATGCTGGCGATCAGGACGAAGGCGGCGAAGGCGTGCAGGAGCGCCGACAGGCGGATCGCCTCGATGCCGAACCAGGCGCTGAAGTACTGGCGCCAGATCACGATGCCGGTGACCAGCAGGGTCAGCATGCTCAGCAGCAGCACCCAGAACAGCAGCTTCTGCCCGGCGTTGTAGCGGCCGACTTCCGGGAGGTTCTCCTCGCGGTTGCTGACCACGTCGCGCCACTGCTTGAGCCACTGGATATCGCTCTTCTGCACCCGGTTGTGGTGGGCGAAGCGCACCACCAGGCCGAGGAAGAAGACGAACATCGCCAGCCCCAGGAAGGGGTGCAGGATACGCGTCCAGGGACCGCCGCCGAACAGGTTGGTCAGCCAGAACAGCGCCGGGTGGAACAGCGCCAGCCCGGACAGCCCGGCCATGAAGAACAGGATCGCCACGGCCCAGTGGTTGCTGCGCTCGTTGGCGTTGTAGCGCTGGATTTCATTTTTCATTTCCGACTCCTCGAGAGCGCCGCCGCTGCCGCCGGGTCGCGGAGGACCGGCGGCAACGCCCGCGCGCAGGCTCAACGACGCTCGTGCGGGTCAAAGGTGTGTACCGACGGATCGACCTGGTGCACCGGTGCCTCGGCTTGCCCGTGGTCTTCCTCGTCGTCCGCGCGGTTGGGACCGACGCGCACATAGTGGAAGAACCCGGCGAGCACCGTGGCGCCCATGGCCAGCAGCGCCAGCGGCTTGGTCACGCCCTTCCACAGGCTGACCAGCGGGCTGACGCTCGGCTGGTCGGCCAGGCCGGCGTAGAGCGACGGCTTGTCGGCGTGGTGCAGCACGTACATCACGTGGGTGCCGCCCACCCCTTCGGGGTCGTACAGGCCGGCGTTCTCGTAGCCGCGGCTCTTCAGGTCGACGATGCGTTCGGCGGCGTGTTCCTTCATGTCCTCCTTGCTGCCGAAGACGATGGCGCCGGTCGGGCAGGTCTTCACGCAGGCCGGCTCCATGCCCACCGAGACGCGGTCGGAACACAGGCTGCACTTGTAGGCCTTGTGGTCCTTCTGCGAGATCCGGGGGATGTCGAACGGGCAACCGGTGATGCAGTAGCCGCAACCGATGCACTTGTCCTGGTTGAAGTCGACGATGCCGTTGGCGTACTTCACGATCGCCCCCGGGCTCGGGCAGGCCTTCAGGCAGCCCGGCTCGGCGCAGTGCATGCAGCCATCCTTGCGGATCAGCCACTCGAGGTTGCCGGCCTCGTTCTCGTGCTCGGTGAAACGCATCACCGTCCACGAGTCGGCCGTCAGGTCCATGGGGTTGTCGTAGGTGCCGTGGTTGTGGCCGACCTCGTCGCGCAGCTCGTTCCATTCCGAGCAGGCGACCTGGCAGGCCTTGCAACCGATGCACTTGGACACGTCGATCAGTTTCGCCACTTCCTGCTGGTTCCGCACCGAGGGCATCGGCGTGGTGGTCGCGGAGCGGGCGTGGATGTCCTGACTACTCATGTTTCACCTCACGCCTTTTCCACGTTGACCAGGAACGACTTGAACTCCGGCGTCTGGGTATTCCCGTCGCCCACGAAGGGGGTCAGGGTGTTGGCCAGGAAGCCGTTGCGCGCCATGCCGGCGAAGCCCCAGTGGATCGGGATGCCGACGTGGTGCACGGTCTTGCCGTCCACCTGCAGCGGGCGGATGCGCTTGGTCACCACCGCCACCGCCTTGATGTAGCCGCGGTTGGAGGAGACCTTGACCTTGTCGCCGGCATTGATGCCCAGCTCCTTGGCCAGCGCCTCGCCGATCTCGACGAACTGCTCGGGCTGGGTGATCGCATTCAGCCGGCAGTGCTTGGTCCAGTAGTGGAAGTGCTCGGTGAGCCGGTAGGTGGTCGCCGCGTAGGGGAACTCGTCGGCCGTGCCGAACAGTTCCATGTCGTTCTTGAACACCCGTGCCGCCGGGTTGCTGATCGCCTTGCGGTTGTCTCGGTGCAAGGGGTTCACCCCGATCGGCGTCTCGAACGGCTCGTAGTGCTCGGGGAACGGGCCTTCGGCCATCTTGTCGACGGCGAACAGGCGGGCCACCCCTTCGGGGTTCATGATGAACGGGTTCATCCCGGCTTCCGGCGGTACGTCGGCCTTGTAGTCGGGCACGTCGGTGCCGCCCCAGGACTTGCCGTTCCACCACACCAGGCGCTTCTTCTCCGGGTCCCACGGCTTGCCGCTGACGTCGGCCGAGGCGCGGTTGTAGAGAATCCGCCGGTTCGCCGGCCAGGCCCAGGCCCAGCCGAGGGTCTGGCCCATGCCGTAGGGATCGCTGTTGTCGCGGCGCCCCATCTGGTTGCCCTGCTGGGTCCAGGAACCGGCGAAGATCCAGCAGCCGCTCGCCGTGCTGCCGTCGTCGCGCAGCAGGGCGAAGCCCGGCAACTGCTCGCCGGCCTTGGCCAGGATCATGCCGTTGGCCGGGTCGACCAGGTCGCTCAGGGCCTTGCCGTTGAACTCCCGGGCCAGTTCGTCCGGGCCCGGTTCGTCGGGCTTGAGGTAGGACCAGTCGAGGCCGAGGATCGGGTCGGGGAAGGCCCCGCCGTCCTTGCGGTACATCTCGCGCAGGCGGTGGAACAGCCCGGCCATGATGGCGATGTCCGGGCGCGCCTGGCCCGGCGGCTCGGCGCCCTTCCAGTGCCACTGCAACCAGCGGCCGCTGTTGACGATCGAGCCGTCTTCCTCGGCGAAGCAGGAGGTGGGCAGGCGGAACACCGTGGTCTTGATGCTGGCGGTGTCGACGTCGTTGTACTCGCCGACGTTGCGCCAGAACTCCGAGGTCTCGGTCACCAGCGGGTCCATCACCACCATCCACTTCAGGCGCGCCAGCGCGGCGCCGACCTTGGCCTTGTTGGGGAACGAGGCGATGGGGTTGAAGCCCTGGCAGAAGTAACCGTTGACCTTGCCCTGGTACATCATGTCGAAGTAGCGCAGCACGTCGTAGCCGGCGCCCGGCATGTCGAGCTTGGGCAGCCAGTCGTAGCACCAGTTGTTTTCCTTGGTCGCCGACTTGCCGAACCAGGCCTTCATCAGGCTGACGTGGAACTTGCCGTAGTTCTGCCAATAGGACAGCTGTCCCGGGCGCAGCGGCTTGGCCGTGCGCTTGGCGATGTAGGCGTCGTAGTCCTGCTCGGCGTCCATTGCCAGGGTCAGGTAGCCCGGCAGCGAGTTGGACAGCAGGCCGAGGTCGGTCAGGCCCTGGATGTTGGAGTGGCCACGCAGGGCGTTCATGCCGCCGCCGGGCATGCCGATGTTGCCCAGCAGCAGCTGGACCATCGCGCCGGTGCGGATCATCTGCGCGCCCACCGAGTGCTGGGTCCAGCCCAGGGCGTACATGATGGTCATGACCTTGCCCGGCTTGGAGGTCTCGGCGATTTCCGCCCAGACCTTGAGCATCATGTCCTTCGGCGTACCGCAGATGTTGCTCACCACGTCCGGGGTGTAGCGGCTGTAGTGCTGCTTGAGCAGGTTGAACACGCAGCGCGGGTGGGTCAGGGTCGGGTCGACCTTGGCATAGCCGTCCTCACCGATCTCGTAGCCCCAGGAGGACTTGTCCGGGTAGGTTCGCTTCTCGGCGTCGTAGCCGTTGAACAGGCCGTCCTCGAAGCTGAAGCCTTCCTTCACGATGAACGAGACATCGGTGTAGTTGCGCACGTATTCGTGCTGGATCTTGTCGTTTTCCAGCAGGTAGTTGATCAGGCCGCCGAGGAAGGCGATGTCGGTGCCGGTCCGGATCGGCGCGTAGTAGTCGGCGACCGAGGCGGAACGGGTGAAACGCGGATCGACCACCAGCAGCCGCGCCTTGTTGTGCGCCTTGGCTTCGGTGACCCATTTGAATCCGCACGGGTGGGCTTCGGCGGCGTTGCCGCCCATGATCAGCACCAGATCGGCATTCTTGATGTCGGTCCAGTGGTTGGTCATGGCTCCACGGCCAAACGTCGGGGCAAGACTTGCCACCGTCGGGCCGTGTCAGACACGCGCCTGGTTGTCGAATCCCAGGATGCCGAGGGAACGCATCACCTTGTGGGTGATGTAGCCGGCCTCGTTGGACGAGGCGGACGCGGCGAGGAAGCCGGTGGTCAACCAGCGGTTGACGGTCTGGCCCTGCTCGTTCTTCTCGACGAAGTTGGCGTCGCGGTCTTCCTTCATCAGCTTGGCGATGCGCTCGAGGGCTTCGTCCCACTCGATGCGCTTCCACTCGCTGGAGCCGGCCTCGCGCACTTCCGGATACTTCAGGCGGTTCGGGCTGTGGATGTAGTCCAGCAGGCCGGCGCCTTTCGGGCAGAGGGTGCCGCGGTTGACCGGATGGTCGGCGTCGCCCTCGATATGGATGATGTTCTGCGCGACGTTCTTGGCGCCGTCGCCCTGGCTGTACATGATCAGGCCGCAACCGACCGAACAGTAGGTACAGGTGTTGCGGGTCTCGACCGTGTGCGCCAGCTTGAAGTGGCGGACCTGGTCGGCGAAGGCCTCCGTGGGGGCCATCCCGAGCGCCGCAAGGCTCGATCCTCCAAGGCCTATACCGCAGACCTTGAAGAATTGCCGACGGTTCATATCCATCGTGCATCTCCTGCATCAGGCAAAGGACATCCGGGACATGGCCGGATGTCTCTGGTTAAAAGATAGCCAGCCTGGCGAGGTACGCCAGCCGGGCATGGCTACGGGGCAGCGAACCCTACACGAACGCTGGGTTTTTCTGCCTTGACCGGAGTCATTACACGGCGGCGCAAGCCTTGTCCAGCAAGGTGCGCGGAATCGGGACAGGTCCGAACGCCGCGAGGCGCGCGAACAGGAGATGATATCCAGGTGCCATTAGACCAAAGACTAATGCCGGGTCGCCTGGGGCTGCGGCGACCCGGCGAGCGGATCAGAGTCCGACGTTCCTGAGGCGATTGGCATGCTGCCGATAGACCTGGGTCGGGTCGCTCTCGAACAGGCTGACCAGGCCGAGCAACTGGTTGACCTCGTCCAGATGGTCCATCCGGTAGTTGTCCTTCACCACGCTGCCCAGGTGGCTGGAGCATTGGCCGACCAGGCCGTCGTTGGCCTCGCCGAACAGCAGCCCGGTCACCGCCAGGCCGGCGGAGCTCGGGTCGAGCGCATTGGTCAGGGAGCCGGTGCCGCTCATCGAGTAGTAGCGCACCCCGGCTACCGTCTCCGCGCCCTGGCCACAGGCGCTGGCCGGGATCGCCTGCGGGAAGCGCTGGTTGAACTGCGCGGTGCCGGGAGTGTTGAGACTGTTCAGGGCAGCCAGCGCATCGCCCTTGACCCACTCGCCGCCATCGACGATGTCGACCACCGAGAACAGCGCCTCCACCGCCGAGGCGATCACCTCGGTGCCGATCGGCCCGAGGAACTCGCTGAAGCCGGTCACCGCGTCGGCTACCGGCGTGCCCTTGTGCGGCGTGCCCATGGTGGTGACCGAGGCCACGACGTGCGGCGCCACCCCGGCGACGTAGCGCACGGTCATGCCGCCCTGGCTGTGGCCGATCAGGTTGACTTTCTCCGCGCCGGTCAGGGCCAGAATCTCCTCCACCTGCGCCAGTAGCTGTTCGCCGCGCACCTCGTTGCTGTTCACCGGCGATTGCGAGGTGGCGAAGACCTTCGCGCCGTCCTTCTCCAGGGCCGGCACGATAGCGTGCCAGTAGTCCACCGGGCCGACGCTCTTGAAGCCGAACAGACCGTGGGACAGCACGATGGGATAGCGCGTGCGGGTGTAGTCGGTCGCAGCGTGCACGGGAAGGCTGGCGGCCAGCGCTACCAGCGCCGCCGCGAGGAACGTCTTGTTCTTGTTCATCGTCGAGACTCCGTTCGGATTGGACAGGCAGTTGGCAAGGCACGTACTGAGCGGGCCGGAACCCAGCCTGACAGCGCCGCCAAAGGCGTCGAGCCGTGCTTAAGTTAGGCCCCCGGCGCGCGGCATTACCCCGGGTAACAGCGCCGCCGTTCCCATTCCGCCCGCCGCGCCGCAAGTGCTGTCCGAGAGCTTTCGACGCCTGTCACCCGGGGCCACAGCGGCGCAGCGCAGCGAGTACCTATCCGATCAGCCAGTCCGCCGGCTTGACCGAAATGCCTGGCGGTTCCGGCAAGCGGGCCGCATTCGGCGGCGGCGCAACTTCCTATGGTGAAGCGTCCCTGGCTACCGGAACCGCGCCATGCGCAACCCCTACCCGCCGCTCGCCGCCGCTCCCTATCCGCACCTGCTGGCCCCGCTGGACCTGGGCTTCACCCGTTTGCGCAACCGCGTGGTGATGGGTTCGATGCATACCGGTCTGGAGGATCGCCTGTGGGACTTCGGCAAGCTCGCCGCCTACTACCGCGAGCGCGCCCGGGGCGGCGTCGGGCTGATCGTCACCGGCGGCTTCGCGCCCTGCCGCGAAGGTTGGCTGCTGCCCTTCGGCAGCAGCCTCACCAGCGCCCTGGAGGTGCCCGCCCATCGTCGCCTGACCCAGGCGGTGCATGCCGAGGGCGGCAAGATCCTGCTGCAGATCCTCCACGCCGGGCGCTATGGCTACCACCCGATGGCGGTGTCCGCCTCGCCGTTGAAGTCGCCGATCAGTTGGTTCACCCCACGCGAGCTCTCCGAGCGCGGCATCCGCAAGACCATCCGCGCCTTCGTCCGTTGCGCGCGGCTGGCCAAGGCCGCCGCCTACGACGGCGTAGAGGTGATGGGCAGCGAAGGCTACCTGCTCAACCAGTTCCTCTGCCCGCGCACCAACCGCCGCGACGACCAGTGGGGCGGCCCGCTGGAAAACCGCATGCGCCTGGCGCTGGAGATCGTCCGCGGCATCCGGCGGATCGTCGGCCAACGCTTCATTCTCTGCTATCGCCTGTCACTGCTCGACCTGGTCGAGGGTGGCAATACCTGGGACGAGGTGCGGCGCATCGCCCTGGCCCTGGAGGAAGCCGGCATCACCCTGCTCAACACCGGCATCGGCTGGCACGAGTCGCGCGTGCCGACCATCGTCACCTCGGTGCCGCGCGCGGCCTTCGCCGAGGTCAGCGCACGGCTGCGCCACGAGCTGAAGGTGCCGGTGATCGCCAGCAACCGGATCAATACCCCGGAGGTCGCCGAATCCCTGCTCGCCGCCGGCAAGGCCGACCTGGTGTCGATGGCCCGGCCGCTGCTGGCCGACCCGCAGTTCGTGGCCAAGGCCGGTGCCGGCCGGGCCGAGGAGATCAACACCTGCATCGCCTGCAACCAGGCCTGCCTCGATCATGCCTTCGCCAACCGCCGCGCCACCTGCCTGGTCAACCCGCGGGCGGCCTTCGAGACCGAATTGCGCTACCGCAAGGCGCGCACGCAGAAGCGCATCGCGGTGATCGGCGCCGGCCCCGCCGGGCTCTCCGCCGCCTGCGTGGCCGCCGAGCGCGGGCATCGGGTCAGCCTGTTCGAGGCGAGCGGGGAAATCGGCGGGCAGTTCAACCTGGCCAAACGGATTCCCGGCAAGGAAGAGTTCCGCGAAACCCTGCGCTACTTCCGCGTGCGTCTGGAACGCCTCGGCGTCGACCTGCGCCTCGGCCACCGGGTGCGCCAGGGCGAGCTGGACGGTCAGTTCGACGACGTGGTGGTGGCCACCGGCATCCAGCCACGCCGGCCGAGGATCGACGGCATCGGCGGACCGACCGTACTCAGCTACGTGGACGTGCTGCGCGGCGCGCCGGTGGGCGCGCGGGTCGCCATCGTCGGCGCCGGCGGCATCGGCTTCGACGTCGCCGCCTTCCTCGTCGCCGCACCCAGCGACGGCCAGCCGCGGGCGCTCGGCGAATGGCTCGCGGAATGGGGCGTGGACCTCGACAACAGCCAGCCCGGCGGCCTCCGCGAACCCGCTCCGACGCGGCCGGCGCGCCAGGTCTGGCTGCTCCAGCGCAAGCCCGGCGCCCCCGGCGCGCAGCTCGGCAAGACCAGCGGCTGGGTACACCGCGCGCACCTCAGGCACAACGCCGTACGCATGCTCGGCGGGGTGGAGTACCTGAAGATCGACGAACGCGGCCTGTTGATCCGCGTCGACGGCGAGGAACGCTGGCTGGAGGTGGACAACGTGGTGATCTGCGCCGGCCAGGAGCCGCTGCGCGAGTTGCAGATCAGCCAGGCGGCGGAAAGCCTGCGCTTCCACCTGATCGGCGGGGCGCGGGTGGCAGGGGAACTGGATGCCAAGCGGGCGATTCGCGAGGGGGCCATGCTGGCGGCGCGCTTGTAGGGGGATAACGCCGCTGGTGGTATGGCTGCCGTAGGGCGAACAACCGCTCGCGGTTACCCGCCGGGCGGAATCCGAGGGCGTGCGATGGGGCCTCGCGTTTTCCTCCTCCGCCCCCGCCTGGTGCATACTGTGCGACTCCCCGTACCACTCCGGCCCGTCCCTCGCCATGCGCGGGGCGCGCTCGCCGTCATCGTTCCAGGAGTCTTCCATGCCCACTCCACCCTGGTGGCTGTTCGTCCTGCCCCTGCTCGCCGGCGCCTGCCTGCCGCTGCAGGCGGGGATCAACGGCCAGTTGGCCAAGCAGGTGTCCAGCGTCCTCGCCGCGGCACTGATCTCGTTCTTCGTCGGCACCCTCGGGTTGCTCGCCCTGACCCTCTCGCAGCGCGAGTTTCCCGGCCTGGCGGCATTGCGCGGGCTGAGCTGGTGGCACTGGTGCGGCGGCTTCCTCGGCATGTTCTTCATCTTCATCGCCGCCTTCGCCGCGCCACGCATCGGCGCGCTGATGTTCATGGTGCTGGTGCTCGCCGGCCAGTTGGGCATGGCCATGAGCCTCGACCACTTCGGTTGGGCCGGCTTCCGCGAGGCACCGATCAGCGCGCTGAAGCTGGGCGGGTTGGCACTGATCGGCGCCGGCATCTGGATGATCCGCAAGGGCTGAGTGCGTCTTGCCGCGGACGCGTCGGCCGGCCTATAGTCGGCCTCGGCGTTCTCCACGCCTCCCGTCCGCGGAAAGGGCAGCGCCCAGGCGATCCACCCCACGCATCGCGCATGCGACTCCAGGCCTGATGGCGGACAAGGCTGCAGAGGAGATCGTATGTCCTTTTCCCGCACTCTCGGCGACGGCCGGATCAATCTCGAACAGCAACGCAAGCGCGCCAAGGAGCTGTTGCGCCAGTGGCGCCGCGACCCGGCCAGCCGTACAGGGCTTCCGGGGCAGGAGCCGCGCCTGGCCGACGCCCAGTGGCAGGTGGCGCGCGAGCTGGGCTTCGCCAGTTGGCCGCGACTCAAGGCGCATGTCGACGCCATCGCCTTCGCCAGCCGCCACCCCGACCTGGTCGGCGGCGATGAGGCCGCGACCCTGCACCTGCGCTGCGGCAACGACATCGCCCACGGCCTGAAGCTCGCCGGCTTTCGCGGCGACTTCCGGATGTTCGCCGACCCGCTGACCATGGGACCGATGCCGAACCTGCCGTTGCCCGAGTTCCTCGCCCTGCGCAGCGACTACCTGAGCCGCGCCTTCGACCTCGACCCGGCCGACGCCCAGGCCCGCCAGAGCCAGGAATACGCCGGGCTCGAGCGGCTCGGCGAATACTCGCGGGTGGCGCTCTGGTGCGAGGCGGACGCCTACGACCAGTTGTTCCTGGTCCGGGTGCTGGCAGGAATGCAGACGCCGCCGGAGCACCTGGAACTGATCGAGATCGACCGCGTGCCAGGCGTCGAGCGCTTCGTCGGCATCGGCCAACTGGCGCCTGAGCTGCTCGCCTGGCTGTGGACTCGGCGTCGCCCGCTGGACGCCGAAGCCCTGGCGCTGGCCCGCGCGGCCTGGGACGCCTACCGCGATCCGGTGCCACTGCGCTGGGCACAACTGGCCGCCGCGCCAACCCCGGCGCTACCGCTGCTGGGGCCGGCGCTGCGTCGGCAACTGCATGAACTGCCGGCCCTGCGCGACGGCCTGTCGCTGAGCGAACGGCTGACCCTGGAGATCGTCCGCGACGGCGAGCAGCCGAGCGCTGGCCAGGTCTTCGCCGAAATGACCACACGGCGCGAGCCGCTGCCCTATCTCGGCGACCTGATGTTCCGCGTCCTGCTTCGCGCGCTGCTGGAAGAGCCCGGCGCGCTGCTGCGCACGCCGGCGCCGGAACTGCCCTGGGAACGCCAGCCGCTGGCGCTGACCGCTGCGGGCCGCGAGGTCCTGGCCGGGCGGCGCTACCGCCTCGACCTCGGCGCCCCCGAACGCTGGGTCGGCGGCGTACGCCTGCGCGCCGGCACCGCGCACTGGGCGCTGGACGAGCAGGACCGGCCGGTATGGCGGGAGGCCCCACGGCACTGACGCTCATCGCCCGGACGAGCGCAACGGGCGCGCAGCCACTATCATTGCGCGCCCGTTTTCCACGTACCCGCCCGTCGATGAAGAAGATCCCGCTCGCCGCCGCCGACCCCGACCGCCTGGATACCTGGGTGAAATACCGCGAAGGCCTGTGCGGCGAGTGCAACGCGACCTGCTGCACGCTGCCGGTGGAAGTGCGCATCGACGACCTGATCCGCATGCGACTGGTCGACGAGTTCGAGCGCGAGGAGCCGGCCAAGCGGATCGCCAAGCGACTGGAAAAGGATGGCGTGATCGAGCACTTCAACCACAAGCGCGAGATCTTCACCCTCACCCGCATGGCCAACGGCGACTGCCTGTACCTCGACCGCAAGACCCGCCTGTGCACCATCTATGCCCGCCGCCCGGACACCTGCCGCAACCACCCGCGCATCGGCCCGCGTCCCGGCCACTGCGCCTACCGGCCGAGGTAGTCTCAGCCAGGCGGCGCCACGCCCTGGCATAGCTGGTACTGTCCCACCGGGGGCCGGCAGCGCACGCGCTGGCGCACCTCCTCGGGCAAGGCGCCGAACGAACGCGAGCGGATCGCCAGCAGGGCGTCGCGACGCAACCAGCCGGCCAGCTCGCTGTCCTCCGCCCGTTGCGCCCGCCCGCCGCTGTAGAACACTGCCGAGTACGGCCGCTTCGGCCAGAACACCAGCGGCCGCTCGCGCCAGCCGGTGTCGCTGGCCAGCAGCGCGGCGGTGGACTTCTGCTCGGCGCGCGAGCCCAGCAGCAGGGAGCCGAGGAACAGCGCGAACAGCAATGGGGTCAGCGCCAGGCAAGCCAACCCGCCACGCCGCAGCCAGGCGCTGCGCGCCAGCGGCCCGCGCAGCAGGTCGGCGGCGAGCAACGCCAGGGCCGGCAGGCCGGGCAGCACGTAAGTCCAGAGGACGTTGCCGGCGAAGGTGAAGAACAGGCACGGCGCCAGTCCCCAGAACAGCCAGTAGCGCCTGCGCGAGGCGACGCCATCGACCACCTCCCCGCGCTGGCGCCAGCCCAGCCAGAGCAGCAGCGGCAGCCAGAGGCTCCAGGGAAACGCGGCGGCCAGCAGGAACAGCCAGACGCTGCCGTAGGGATAGGCGTGGGCATTGCCGTAGCGGTCGCCGTCCCAGCCGGCGGTGACGAAGCGCTGCCAATGCTCGCCGAGCAGGAAGTACTCGAGGAAGCCCGGCGTCTTCAACTCCGCCAGCAGGTACCAGGGCGCGGCCACCAGGAGCATCAGCAGGCTTCCGCGGATCCATGGCAGGCCCCGCCAGAGCGCGCGCCAGCGCCACTCCAGCATGGCCCACAGGCCGATCGGCAGTCCGGCGAGGATCAGCGTCAGCGGCCCCTTCGCCAGCAGCCCGAGGCCGAGGCCGAGGAACATCAGCCAGCCCTCGCGGCGCCGGATTCCCTCCACGCCATGCAGGCCCAGCCAGAAGCCGCGCATGGCCAGGACCAGCGCCAGGGCCAGGGCCATGTCGGTCATCACCGCCCCGGAGGCGACGAAGAACAGCGCCGAACTGCCCAGCAGGACGCAGGCGATCCGCGCCTGCCGACGATCTTCGCGAGCCTGCCAGTCCCATACCAGCCACAGCACCAGCACGCCCAGCAGCCAGTGCGGCAGGCGGCTGGCGAACTCGTTGGCGCCGAGCAGAAGCTGGCCGCCGGCGCTGAGCCAGAAGGCCAGCGGCGGCTTGCCCCAGAACGGCACGCCGACGTCGTACCAGGGCGTGATCCAGTCGCCCAGTTCGGCCATCTTCCGCGCCACCTCGCCATAGCGGGCCTCGGTGGTGTCCATCAACGGATAGCTGCCCAGGCTCAGCAGGCGGATGGCGAAGGCCAGGGCGAGCAGGAACCAGGCCAGCGGCCAGCCGCGCAGCGCCCTCACGGATTGGCCCCGCCGACCTGCGCCGGCAGGTAGCGGTCGATCAGGTAGAGCGGGCGGCGCCGCGCTTCCATGGTCATCCGCCCGAGGTATTCGCTGCACACGCCGATGGCCAGCAGTTGCAGGCCACCGATCAGGAACAGCGCGGCGATCACCGGCCAGTGCTCGTGGATCTCCTGTTGGCCGAAGATCCCGGCGAGCAGGGTCGCCAGGGCCGCCAGCAGGCTGAGCAGACCGAGGTAGCCGGCGACCTTCAACGGCGCGGTGGAAAACCCGGTGATGCCTTCCAGGGCGAAGTTCCACAGCCGCCAGTAGCGCCACTTGCTGTGGCCGGCGACGCGAGCGGCGCGGCTATAGGCGATATCGACCTGGCGGAAACCGACCCAGGCGAACAGTCCCTTCATGAAGCGATTGCCTTCCGGCAGCTCGCAAAGGGCATCGACCACCCGCCGGTCGAGCAGGCGGAAGTCGCCGACGTCGCGCGGGATCGGCACCTCGCTGAGGCGGTTGATCAGCCGGTAGAAGGCGCTCGCCGAGGCGCGCTTCAGCCAGCTTTCACCGGCCCGGCTACGGCGGCGCATGTTGACCATTTCGGCGCCGCCGATCCAGGCGTCGAGCATCTGCGGGATCAGTTCCGGGGGATCCTGCAGGTCGGCATCGATGACGATCACCGCGGCGCCGCGCGACAGCTTGAGCCCGGCGCTCATCGCCTGTTCCTTGCCGAAGTTGCGGGTGAAGCGGGCCACGCCCACCCGGCGGTCGGCGGCCTGTAGCTGGGCGAGGATCGTCGCGCTGCGGTCGGTGCTGCCGTCGTCGACATAGAGCACCTCGCAATCGTCGCCAAGGTCGCCGAGCACGGCGCCGAGGCGCTGGTGGAAGGCCGGCAGCACCGCCTCCTCGTTGAACACCGGCACTACTACGCTGAGCAGGCAGGGAGCCTCGAGCTTCGACGCCAGGGAAGGTTCGATCATCATGAGAAGGTCCAGAGTCGATGAAGGTGATAGGTCGCCAACAGCAGTGCGCCGGTCGCGGCGAGCTGGGCCAGGCGGTAGTCGAGTCCGGCGAGGTCGCCGAGCAGCAACACCAGGACGGCGTTGCCGAGTACGCAAAGCAGGCTGACGGCGAAGAAGCGCGACAGCGAACGGAACACCGGGCCACGGTGGCGGAAAGTCTTCCAGCGATGCCCCAGGTAGGCAGCCAGAGCCCCGCAGCCTGCTCCCGTCGCAGCGGCCACGGCGGCACCGACGGCGAAGCCCTCGACCAGGAGGGTCAGCACCAGGTAATGAACGGCGGTGGCACCGGCACCGACCGAGACGAAACGCCCCAGGAGCATGCATGGCTTCCTCTGGAAACAACCGACGCCGGCATTCTAGGAAGGTGCGCAAAGCCCCGCGGTTAGCGCTGCGCAAGCTTCCTGACAGGTTTTCGCAGGGTTCCCCGCGGTAGGCCTGGAAGCCGCGTCGGACAAGGAATACACGGCAGGCAGAGGTCTGTTACCGGATATGAAAAACGGGTTTTCCGCAGGTCTCGCCGCCGTCGCTATACTGCCCGGCCGATCCGGAGGACCCCATGAACCTGTTGCGCGATGCCTGGCGCCACGCCCCGACCCACCACAGGGTCTGGGCGCTGGCCGGGCCGATGATTCTGTCGAACGTTTCCGTTCCCCTGGTACACCTGGTGGACAGCACGGTGGTCGGCCACCTGCCGCACGCCTACCAGCTCGGCGCGGTAGCCGTGGGCGGCAGCCTGTACACCCTGATGGTCGGCGTGCTCGGCTTCCTGCGCATGGGCACCACCGGCTTCGCCGCCCAGGCCGCCGGCCGCGACGATGGCGGCGCGCTGCGCCTGATCCTCGCCCAGGGCCTGGGCATGGCGCTGCTCCTGGCCCTGCTGCTCGGCGCGCTGGCCCTGCCCCTGAGCGGCTGGGCCCTGCAACTGATGCAACCGTCGGCGGAACTGACCGGCGAGGCCCGCGCCTTCTTCCATACCCGCCTGCTCGGCCTGCCGGCGGCCCTGGCCAGCTACGCACTGGTCGGCTGGTTCCTCGGCACGCAGAACGCACGGGCGCCATTGGCGATCCTGTTGACCACCAACCTGAGCAACATCGCCCTGGTGCTCTGGTTCGTCCACGGCCTCGACTGGGGCGTGCAAGGCGCGGCCCGCGCCTCGGTGCTGGCGGAATGGAGCGGCGCCCTGCTCGGCCTGGCCCTGGCCCGCCGCGACCTGGCCCGGCGCCCCGGGCGGGCGCAGTGGCAACGCCTGCGCCACTGGCTGTCCTGGCTACCGCTGCTGATGGTCAACCGGGATATCTTCGTCCGCAGCCTGGCCCTGCAACTGGTGTTCTTCCTGCTCACCGTACAGGGCACCCGCCTCGGCGACGCCACGGTAGCCGCCAACGCCCTGCTGCTCAACGGCCTGCTCCTGACGTCCTACGCCCTCGACGGTCTCGCCCACGCGGTGGAGGCGCTCTGCGGCCACGCCATCGGCGCCCGCGACCGAACCGCCCTGCGCCGCGCGCTGGTGGTGGCCGGTGGTTGGTCGCTGCTGGCAAGCCTGGCGTTCGCCGCGCTGTTCGCCCTGTTCGGCCACCTGTTCATCGACCTGCAGAGCGACATCGCCGGGGTCCGCGAAGTCGCCTACGCCTATCTGCCGTACCTGGCCTGCCTGCCGCTGCTGGGGATGTGGAGCTACCTGCTCGACGGCCTGTTCATCGGCGCCACCCGCGCCCGCGAGATGCGTAACGCGATGCTCGTCGCGGTGGCCGCCAGCCTGCCCCTCGGCTGGCTGTTGCAGGGGCTGGGCAACCACGGGCTATGGCTGGCGTTCCTCGCCTTCATGCTGCTGCGCGGGCTGGTCCTGGCCGCCTACGGCTGGCGCCTGACCCGCCGCGATGGCTGGTTCGCCGCCCAGGGCGCCGACAGCGGGCGATAGGCGAGCATCAGCGGGACGTCGGCAGCGTGCGCGACCTGTACCAGTTCGCTGGCCAGGCGCCCGCCGGGAAACACCAGCACCAGGTCCGGCGCGGCATCGCCGAGGACGGCCTCGCCATACTCGCGCAGGGCATTGTCGCTGCCACTGCGCTCCGGATAATCGTAGGCGCGCGAATCCGCGCCACGCTCGCGGCACCAGCGCTCGGCCTCGTCCGGCAGGCCGCTGCCGGCATGCAGCAGGTGGCCGAGCAGCGCCACCGGTTGCAGGCCGTGGCACTGGTCGAGCGCCAGGCGCAGGCGTTCGGCGTCCTTGAAATGGCGTCCGGCGCAGATCAGGAGGCGCATGCCGATCCCTCCCCTTGCCCTGGCTCGTCCGGCCGCTTCGCCATCGCATCGATGCCGCTGCGTTCGAGCAGCGGATAGGCCAGGGCGGTGACATGGTGGTGGATGCGTCGGTAGTCGCGGAGAATGCGCTGGAACACGTCACCGGACTCTACCCAGGCGCCGCGATCGTCGCGCAGGCGACGGAAGCGCTCGCGACTGGCGTCGGCCTCCAGTCGCTGCAGCAACTTCTTGCGCGCCACCAGGCGCAGCGCGGCGTCCAGGTCTTCGCGAAGGAACGCGCTGATCGCCAGGTGCAGGCTCTCCTCGATCGCCGCCTGCAACGGCAGCATGCGGCCCAGCTCGAACTCGCTGCCGGCGCGGCTGCGTCCGGCCCAGCGCATCGCCAGGGGCAGCAGGCTGTTGGCGACGAGATCGCCGATGTGCTCGATGTTGATGGCGAACAGGAGGATTTCCTGGGCACGATCGGCGTCGCCATCGCCGAGGCCGTCCTGGCCGAGGTCTGCCAGGTAGGCGCGGATCGCCGCACTCAACTGGTCGAGGGCCTGGTCCTGGCGACGGATTTCCGCCGCCACCTTCGCCTCCGGTCGCTGCAACAGGCCGCTGGTGGCGCGCAGCATCAGACTGGCCATGTCGGCCAGCCGCAGGACTTCGCGAGTAGCGTTGCCAGGCCGATGTTGGCCACCTCCAGCCCGGCTTCGTCGAGGTAGCGCGGCATGCCCGGGTCGTCGGACTGTGCCTCTTCCGGCAACAGGCGCGCGAGCAGCGCCGCAAGCGGTCCGGTGAAGCCGATCGCCAGCAGTGCCAGGGCCAGGTTGAAAGCACTGTGGAACCAGACCGCCGCCGCACCGCCGAGTGCGTGGGCCGGTTGCGCCAGCGCCGTCAACCAGGGCAGCACCAGCAGGCAACCGAGCAGGCGCACCAGCAGGTTGCCCAACGGCAGGCGCCGCGCCACCCGGCTACCGGCCACCCCCAGCGCCGGCAAGGCGCCTCCGAGGTTGGCACCGAGCACCAGGGCCAGGGCGATGGGCAGCGAGACCAGTCCGGCCTGGGCCAGGGACGCCACCAGCAACACCACCGCGACACTGGAATGGCAGGCCCAGGTCAGCAGCGCAGCGAGCAGCAGGGCGATCAGCGGATCGCCTTCGAGGCCGTGGATCACCGCGACAAAGGCTGGCGAGGCCTCGATCTGCTGCAGGGAATGGCCGAGCAACGCCAGCGCCAGAAGCATCAGGCCGAGTCCGATCAGGCACTGGCCAAGGCTCTCCAGGCGCGGACCGTCACCCAGGCGGAACAGCAGCAGGCCGGCCAGCATGGCCAGCGGCGCCAGCAACGAGGTGTCGAAGCTGAGCAGTTGCACCACCAGGGTGGTGCCGACGTTGGCGCCGAGCATCACTGCCAGCGCCGGCGCCAGGCCCAGGGTGCCACTGGCGGTGAAAGACGCTGCCATCAGGCTGGTGGCGGTGCTGCTCTGCAGCAGGCCGGTGATGCCGAGCCCGGCGAGCAGGGCCAGCCAGCGGTTGCCCAGGTGGCGGCCGAGCCAGTTGCGCAGCGCAGTGCCGAAACCGCGCAGCACGCCACTGGAGACCATGTGCGTACCCCACAACAGGAGGGCCACGGCACCGGCCAGGTTGATCAGGAGGATGGTTCCCAGCATGGCGGAACTCCCGGTTCGGAAGGGATCGTGAAGGGAAGGGGTTCATTGACCCATGGCCAGCCTGAGCGAGGCACGGTTGAGCGCGCTCGAGCAGTCCAGCAGGTATTTCACTTCGACCTGGCTCAGGCGGCCGCTGGCGTATGCGCGCACACTGACCACCATCAGCAGGTGCGCGGCCTTCGCCAGCAGCCGGGCTGCCAGGCCACAGAGCGCGCGGCGAGACGCACCCAGGCATTTGCGTACGACGTTCATGGCTGCTTCCTCGGTGGAGGAGCGCGCCGCAGCGCGGCACGCCCTTGGGCTCAGAAACGCAAGGTCGCTCCCGAGACCAGCCATCGCTCGCGCTCGCCGCGCAGGTGGCCGCCGACCAGCAGGTCGAGGTCCAGCCGTTCGCCCAGGTGCAGCCGCGGTCCGGCCTGCCAGCCGCTGTCGCCGGCCGACTCGCCGAAGCGTTCGGCGACCAGGGTCAACGGCTGGCCGACCCGGTACTCCATGCCCACGCCCCAATTCCAGCGATGCCGGCGCTCGCCCTCGGCGTAGGCATGCCCAAGGCCGACCCCGGCGTTCAGACGCAGGGCCTCGAACGGCTGGTAGCTCAGCGGCAGGTTGAAGCCGGCGCCTTCGAAGGCGTGCCGGCGGTCCAGGTAGAGATCCGCCGAGAGCGCCAGGGCCAACGCCAGGCCGAGGTCGTCGCGGGCCAGCAGCGGTGTCTTCAGCTCGGGGCTGAGGCGGCTGTGCCGATCGCCTGCGTCGCCCTCGCGCACCAGCGCCGCGCCGAGCTGCACCGATGGTAGGGCGGAGAAGGTGCAGGCTGGCGACAGCACCGACTGGTAGCGGTTGCCGTGGTGGCGTTCGCGCTGGTGCCAGGCGTCCAGGTTGCATTCGCCGACGGGATCGATCTCGCCGTCGTCGACCCGGTAGGCGCCGCCCGCGGCGCGAGCCTCGGACAGCAGCGCCAGCAGCAGGAGGCAGGCAAGCGCGGCGGCGACGAAGCCCAGGCGCCAGGACAGGGCGCGTCGCAGCGCGGCCGGCAGCGGTTGGAAAAGGGGCGCCCGCGGGCGCCGGTCGTGCAGGGTCATGATGCGTCTCTCCATGCGTGGGTCCGGTGTGCTTTGCGCGGCACGGCGAGGGCCGACGCGCCGGGAAAGGCCGGGACGAAGCCCGGCCGATCGCTCAGAACCACTGGCCGAAGCGGCGGATGTAGAGGGTCTTCATGGTCTGCGCGGTGACGCAGTAGCAGAGCAGCGTGCCCACCAGCCAGGGGAAGTACTCCCACGGCAGCGGCTGCAGGCCGACCATCGCCCCCAGCGGCGAGAACGGCACGTAGATGCCCAGCGCCATCACCAGCCCGGTCATCAGCATCACCGGCAGCGCCGCGGTGCTCTGGATGAAGGGAATCTTCTGGGTACGCAGCATGTGCACCACCAGGGTCTGCGAGAGCAGGCCCTCGATGAACCAGCCGGACTGGAACAGCGACTGCATTTCCGGGCTGTTGGCGGCGAACACGAACCACATCAGCGCGTAGGTGGTGATGTCGAAGATCGACGAGGTCGGGCCGATCCAGACCATGAAGCGGCCGATGTTCTTCGAGTCCCACTTGCGCGGCTTGGCGAGGAACTCCTTGTCCATCTTGTCCCACGGCAGCGACAGCTGGGAGATGTCGTACATCAGGTTCTGCAGCAGCAGGTGGATCGCCAGCATCGGCAGGAAGGGGATGAAGGCGCTGGCCACCAGTACCGAGAACACGTTGCCGAAGTTGGAGCTGGCAGTCATGTTCAGGTACTTCATGATGTTGCCGAAGGTCTCGCGGCCCTTGATAACGCCCTCCTCCAGGACCATCAGGCTTTTTTCCAGGAGGATGATGTCGGCCGACTCCTTGGCGATGTCGGTGCCGCTGTCCACCGAGATGCCGACATCGGCATCTCGCAGCGCCGGGGCGTCGTTGATGCCGTCGCCGAGGAAGCCGACGGTGTGTCCGTTGCCCTGCAGGGCCTTGAGCACCCGCGACTTCTGCAGCGGCGTCAGCTTGGCGAACACCGTGCGCTCCTCGGCCAGGCGTTGCAGGGTGGCATCGTCCATCAGGTCGATGTCGCGACCGAGCAGCGGCTCGCCGACATCCAGGCCGACCTCGCGGCAGATCTTCGCGCTGACCACCGGGTTGTCGCCGGTGAGCACCTTCACCGCCACACCGTTCTCACGCAACGCGGCGATGGCCGGACCGGCGGTTTCCTTCGGCGGATCGAGGAAGGTCAGCAGGCCGGCGATCACCAGGTCGCGCTCGTCGCTGGCGCCGTACTGGGCCTGGGACTCCGAGCGCGAGAGGCTGCGGGTGCCGAGCAGGAGCACGCGGAAGCCGTCGCGGTTGTATTGCTCGGCCAGCGCCAGCAGGGCCCCGCGGCGTTCCTCGTCGAGCGGCAGGTCGACGCCGTCCTGGTGCACGTGGGTGGCGATCTCGAGCATTTCCTCGACTGCGCCCTTGCACACCAGCAGGTGTTCGCCGCCCTTGCCCTCGAGGATCACCGAGAGACGCCGACGGACGAAATCGAAGGGCAGTTCGTCGACCTTGCGCCAGGCATCCGGCGGCGTGATGCGCGGGTTCTGTTCGACGAAGGCGACCACCGCACGGTCCATCAGGTTCTTCATCCCGGACTGGTGGAAGCTGTTCAGCCAGGCCATTTGCAGGACCCGGTCGCAGCGCCGGCCGGCGACGTCGACGTGATGCTCGAGGATGATCCGGTCCTGGGTCAGGGTGCCGGTCTTGTCGGTGCAGAGCACGTCCATGGCGCCGAAGTTCTGGATCGCATTGAGGCGCTTGACCACCACCTTGCGCCGCGACATCGCCACCGCGCCCTTGGCCAGGTTGGCGCTGACGATCATCGGCAGCATTTCCGGGGTCAGGCCGACCGCCACGGCGAGAGCGAACATGAACGCCTCGGTCCAGTCGCCCTTGGTGAAACCGTTGATCAGCAGCACGATCGGCACCATCACCAGCATGAAGCGGATCAGCAGCCAGCTGACGCTGTTCACCCCGCGGTCGAAGGCGGTCTGCGCCCGCGAACCGACGATGGAACGGGCCAGCGAACCGAAATAGGTGCGCGCACCGGTGGCGACCACCACCGCGGTGGCCGTGCCACTGACCACGTTGGTGCCCATGAAGCAGATGTTCGGCAGTTCGAGCAGGTCCTGCTGATCGGCGGCGATCCGCTTGGCGGACTTCTCGCGGACCGCGCCGAGGGTGTCGTATTTCTCCACCGGCAGCGCCTCGCCGGTGAGTACGGCCTGGCTGATGAACAGGTCGCGCGATTCGATCAGGCGGATGTCGGCGGGGATCATGTCGCCGGCGGACAGGCGCACGATGTCGCCGACCACCAGTTCGCCCATCGGGATTTCCCGCAGCTCGCCGCGCATCCCGCGCTCGTCGCGGCGCAGCACGGTGGCGGTGTTCCGCACCATGGCCTTGAGCGCCTCGGCGGCCTTGCCCGAGCGGTATTCCTGCCAGAAGCGCATCAGGCCGCTGACCAGGACCATGCAGAGGACGATGATGACGCCGGTGAGATCGGTTTCCTCACCGTCCTGCAGCGGCAGCCAGAAGTCGGTGAAGAAGCTGATCGCGGAAAGCGTCATCAGCACGTAGATGAAGGGGTTGTTGAACGCCTGCAGCAGTTGCACCAGGACGTGTGGCGGACGGTCGTGGGCCACTTCGTTGGGGCCGTCGGCGTGCAGCCGGGCGGCGGCCTCGGCCTGGTCTAGGCCGTCCTGGCGACCGCGGACGTTGGTAAGGGTGGTTTCCAGGCTGTTCTGCGCTTCGCGGGCGGCGCGCATGGACAGTCGGTCGTTGCGGCGCTCGGTATCGAGCTGGGTATTGCGTTGGGTCGCTACGCTCATGACTCGGTCTCCTGTCGCGAGCTGCGCGACGGCGACACGAGTCGGTTGCCGGTCAGGTGACAGGCAAAGGCGTGCCGGGTCGCGATGTTCGCGATCGGTGGGAAGAATGTTCGGCTTGTCCGGGTGAGGCCCACTGCGCGCGGCCGCTCAGGCGGCACGCAGCAGGCCGACTTGGTGGTTCGTCCATGGCAGGCTCCTTGTGCGAAGGGTTAGGCAGGAGAAAGCGTCAGCCGCGCATCGGGCGGCGACCGCTCTCAGGGTTCTCTTCGACCTGCGTCTCCAGGCGGCGATACTCCAGTCGACCGCCGCCCGGGCTGACACGCCAGGCGAGGCTCGCGGGATGGCCGTGGCCGGGAAGGATCGCGCCGGGGGACTGCGCGGCGCGCACGCGCATTTTCGCCACGAAGGCGGATACGCCGGGGATTACCGAATTCTCGAAGTTCATGACTCACCTGTACCCGGCGTGCCGGACACGGGTGAGAAGCAGTGGGTCAGCCCAGGATGCCGCTCAACCGACCGACCCGTTGCGGGTTCCGTCGTGCGTTGGTTTGGGTCATCGCACCAGCCGGTATCTGCTGGGCCGGGCGACGACTACTGGGAATACTGTCCATGGCTCTCTTCGTAGGGGGAAAGAAAGTGCCCGGCTCTGCGGGCGGGGGTTTTATAGACCTCTTGCCAGACGAGGTCAACCGAAAAAGCCGTTTCGTTCAGGCTTCTATGGAACATCGGAAAATTCCCGCAGGAGTCCGGCGAAAAGACGCCGGCCAAAAGCGCTCAGGCGGAGATCAGCCCTGCCAGCCGTCGCGCCAGCGCCGGCACTTCGGAGGCCGGGTCGAGGCGCAGGCGAAAACGGGTCTGCAGGATGTCCAGCAGTTCGTCGACGTCGCGCAGTTGGCGCTGCAGCGTCTCGCCGTTGCCGGCGCGCTGGCCGAACAGCCCGTCGGCCAGGGTCAGGCGCAGGTCGCCCTCGGTTATGGCGGCCTTCAGGCCCTGGCGGAACACGCTGTGCGGGTGGGTCGAGGTGTACCAGTTGCGCGGGATGTAATCGATCCACAACTGCGGGCGCAGGTCGAAGCGGTACAGCGGCAGCCAGCCGCTGCGACCGCGCACGGCGCTTTCGTAGAGACCGGCGTGCGGGTCGACCAGGCGCACGCAGTGCAACTGTCCGGCATCCGCCTCGTCGCCCGGCAAAGGCAGTGCTCGCGGCGGATTCGCCGAGCCGAAGCCGACATCCACCAGGAACTCACCCTCCGCCAGGTACAGACGCAGCATCAGGTGCGATTGCTGGGTCAGCGGCGCGTCCTCCGGGAGCCCCCAGCGTACCCGTGCCACCAGCAGTTCCAGCTCGTAGCCGAGGGCCAGCAGCAGGCGGGCGAACAGCGAGTTGAGTTCGAAGCAATAACCGCCACGGCTGCCCTCGACGACCTTGGCGAAAACCTTGTCGGCGTCGATCTCGATGGGGCGGTCGAGCAGCACGTCGAGGTTCTCGAAGGCGACCCGGCGCAGATGCGCGTCGATCAGCCGGTCGAGATTCGCCAGGCTCGGCGGACCGGGATCGTCGATGCCGATATGGTGCAGGTAGGCATGGGTCTGCTCGGGCGTCAGCGGGGTCATGGCGGGCTCCGGAAAATGGCCAGCTCGATTCTAGACGCATTCTCGGGGAATACCGGAAGCGCCGTCAGGCACATTGGCCCGGGGTCTGCTTGACTGTGCCCATCCCACCCCGAGGAGCGCCGCCATGGCCCAGGCAATCGTCGCCTACCTGCATTACCTGTCGATCTTCCTGCTGTTCGCCCTGCTGGTGTTGCAGCACCGCCTGCTGCGCCTGCCACTGGACCTGGAGCGCGCCCGCAGCCTGGCGGCGGTCGACCGCGGCTACGGCCTCTGCGCCCTGGCGGTCCTGGCCAGCGGGCTGGCGCGGGTGCTGTGGTACGGCAAGGGCGTCGACTACTACCTGCACAATGGCCTGTTCCACGCCAAGGTCGGGCTATTCGTCCTCGCCGCCCTGGTCTCGCTGTTGCCGACCGTCACCATCCTTGGCTGGCGCGGCGCCCTCAAGGCCGGCGAAGTGCCGGCGGTGACGCCGGCCCGGGGCCGGCGGGTGGTCCTGGCGGTGCGCCTGCAACTGCTCCTGCTGCTGGTCATTCCGTTGCTGGCTACGCTGATGGCGCGCGGCTTCGGCATGCGCGGCTGAGCCCTCAGTTCTGCATGGCCCGGCCATGCACGTCCATCGCCGCCTGGCGCAGCGCCTCGGAGCGGGTCGGATGCGGATGGCAGGTCAGCGCGAGGTCCTCCGCCGAGGCGCTGAACTCCATGGCCACGCAGGCTTCGCCGATCATCTCGCTGACGCCCGGCCCGACCATGTGCACGCCGAGCACCTGGTCGCTACGGGCATCGGAGAGGATCTTGATGAAGCCTTCGCTCTCGTGGTTGATCTTCGCCCGGCTGTTGGCGCTGAACGGGAAGCGTCCGACCTTGTACTCGCGCCTCGCCGCCTGCAACTGCTCCTCGCCGAGGCCGACGCTGGCCACTTCCGGCTGGGTGTAGATGACCGACGGAATCACCTCGGCGTTCATCTCCGCCGCATGCCCGGCGATCCGCTCGATGCAGACGATCGCCTCTTCCTCGGCCTTGTGCGCCAGCATCGGTCCCGAGGTCACGTCGCCGATCACCCAGACGCCCGGCGCCGCGCTGCGCTGTCCCTGGTTCTCCAGCATGCCGCGACGATCGCTGGCCAGGCCGACGGTCTCCAGCCCCAGTCCTTCGGTATAGGGGCGCCGGCCTATGGCCACCAGCACGTAGTCCGCCTGCAGCGATTCCGTGGCGCCGCCGGCGGCCGGCTGCAGATCGAGTTCGACGCCCTGCTCGCCACTGCGCGCGGCGACCACGCGGGTGCCGAGGCGAAACCGCATGCCCTGGCGGGTCAGGGCGCGCTGCAGGGTCCCTGCGGTTTCCCCATCCAACCCCGGGCAGATCCGCTCGAGGTACTCCAGCACCGTGACCCGTGCGCCCAGCCGGCGCCAGACCGAACCAAGCTCCAGGCCGATCACTCCGGCGCCGATCACCACCAGGTGGCGAGGTACTTCGGCCAACTCCAGGGCACCGGTGGAGTCGAGGATGCGCTGGTTGTCCACCGGCACGCCGGGCAGCGGCGCCGGTTCCGAACCGGTGGCGATGACGATGTCGCGCGCCTCCAGTTGCGCGTGGCCGCCGTCGGCGAGGTCCACGCCGACCCGGCCCTCGCCTTGCAAGCGCGCCCAGCCCTTGATCCACTGCACCTTGTGCTTGCGGAAGAGGAATTCGACGCCACGGGTCAGGGCGGCGACGCTCTCGTCCTTCTGCTTCATCATCTGCGCCAGGTCCAGTTCCGGGCTGACCCGTATGCCGAGCCGGGCGAACTCGCCGCCGCTCGCCGCGGCGTATAGCTCCGAGGCGTGCAGCAGGGCCTTGGACGGCATGCAGCCGACGTTCAGGCAAGTCCCGCCGAGGGTTTCGCGACCTTCCACGCAGGCTACCTTCAGGCCTAGCTGGCCGGCGCGAATGGCAGCGTTGTAGCCACCCGGTCCGGCGCCGATCACGATCACGTCATAGCTTTCCATCATCCTGCTCCTCGGTTGTCCCGCCACGGCCCCCTCAGCGTAGGCGACGCCGGCGTAAATAGAGGAAACGCCGCGTAGAGGGACCGAAAGCGATTGTATTTCGCTCGTCATGCAAAGCTTATATGATGACCGTAATTTTCCTGCAACCCCTTTCCCACCACGACAGGAGCACCACCATGGAACAGTCCGGCCGCGAAGATCGCCTGAACGCCTGGATCGCCACCGAGCGGGCCGCCCGCGCCCGCCTCGGCGCCAGCGGAACCCTGGAGCTGGCGCAAGTCGCCGCGCTCTCCCCGCAGGAATTCTTCGACCGCATCGGCAGCGGCCAACTGCCCTGCCCGCCCTACGGCGAACTGGTCGACTTCGTTCCCATCGAGTGGTCCGAAGGGCGCTTCCTGTTCCAGGGCACCCCGGACCGCCGCCACTACAATCCGCTGGGTAGCGTGCACGGCGGCTACGCCGCCTCGCTGCTGGATTCCTGCATGGGCTGCGCGATCCATACCCGGCTCCAGGCCGGCCAGGGCTATACCACCACCGACCTGCGGATCAGCTACCTGCGCGCGCTGACCGACAAGGTCGGCCCGGTGCGCGCCGAAGGCCGAGTGGTGCACCTCGGCCGCTCGACGGCGGTCGCCGAGGGCCGGTTGTACGATGTCGACGACCGTCTCTACGCCGTCGGCTCGACCACCTGCCTGGTCCTGCACATGGCCGGATGAACGCGGCTTCGCCAGGGAAGGCCGCCAGGCGTTAAGATGACGACCTGCATTCCAAGGTATCGAAGCCATGCGTTATCCCGAAGACCACAAGCAGAAGACCCGCCGGCGTATCGTCGAGGAGGCTGCCCGGCTGTTCCGCCAGGACGGCGTCGGCGCCACCGGGCTGCAACCGCTGATGAAGGCACTGGGCCTGACCCACGGCGGCTTCTACGCGCACTTCAAGTCCAAGGACGACCTGGTGGAAACCGCGTTGCGGCATGCCGCGGCGCAACTCGACGAAGTCACCGCGCCCCTGGCGGAGGCGGAACGACCGCTGGCGCTGCTGATAGAGCAGTACCTGTCGCCGCGTCACCGCGATAATCCCGGCGCCGGCTGCCCGTTGCCGACCCTATCGGCGGAACTCGGCCAGCGCGGCACGCCGAGCCCGACCACCGACAGCATCGTGCGCAAGCGCCTGGAGACGATCGAAGCGGCCCTGGAGGGCGAGGACGCAGGCGAGCGCGCCGTGCTGCTGCTCGCTTCGCTGGTCGGCGCGCTGCAACTGTCGCGCAGCGTGCAGGATGAGGCGCTGTCGCAACGGATACTGGAAGCGACGCGCAAGAAGCTGCTGGAGCAGATGGAGCGCTAGGGCCTCAGCCGAGGTAGCGCTCGGCCGGCCGCTGCCGCGACAGGTTGGGCGCGAGCCTGGCCCGCGCCGTCATCAGCGCCTGCCAATCGGCCGCATCCGGCAACGACGGGATGGTCACCGCTTCACGCCGGTCGAAGCCGACCAGCGCCGCCTCCACCAGGTCCTCGACCTCCATCACCATCTCCGCGGGAATCCCGGCGATTCCGGTGCCGCTGCGCTCCCAGATCTCGGTACGGGTGACGCCGGGCAGCACCGCCTGGACGTAAACGCCGCTGCCGGCCAGCTCGTGCTGCAGCGACTGGCTCAGGCTCAGCACGTAGGCCTTGGTCGCGCTATAGACGGCATTGAACAACTCCGGCGCCAGCGCCACCACCGAACCGAGATTGACGATGGCGCCGCCGCCACGCCGGCGGAACCCCTCCGCCGCACCGGCAGCCAGACGGGTCAGGGCCACTACGTTGAGGGCGATCATCCGCTCCGCCCGGTCCATGTCGGCATCGGCCAGCGGACCGTTCATCGCCACGCCGGCGTTGTTCACCAGCAACGCGATCGAGGCGTCATCGCGCAACCGTCGCTCGACCCGCAACCTATCGTCGCGCTCGGACAGGTCGGCGCGCAGGATCTCCACCCTGACCCCGTGGGCTTGGCGAAGTCGATCCGCCAGGGCTTCCAGGCGTTGCCGGTCGCGCGCCACCAGCAACAAGTCGTGGCCACGGCGGGCCAAGTGCTCGGCGTAGATCGCGCCGATTCCGGAAGAGGCGCCGGTGACCAGGGCGACGCCATTGCCAATCTGTTCGTTCATGTGGGTTCTCGCTGGAAAAAAGCCTGACCGCTGGCAGCGGCTATTTATATTACACACTTAATATTATGATCATAATTAAAACCGTCAAGCCTTTATCCGTTCCAACGAGCAGGGAGGGATGAGGAGAACCTTCATGCAACCGTCACGGAAAACGCCAATAAAAGGTCAGGACCCACACCACCCCGACATGCCCTACCATGGCGTTGTCCATCGCGGGAGGATCATGCGTCATGTATCACGGTGAAAGACTCAATGCCTGGACCCACCTGATCGGTGCGGTCGCCGCCTGCACCGGCGCCGTCTGGCTGACGGTCCAGGCGAGCCTCAACGGCAGTCCGTGGAAGATCGTCGGGGTCGGCGTCTACGGCGTCACCCTGACGCTGCTCTACAGCATCTCGACCGCCTACCACAGCGTGCGCGGGCGAGCGAAGGTGGTGATGCGCAAGCTCGACCACCTGTCCATCTACCTGCTGATCGCCGGCAGCTACACGCCCTTCTGCCTGGTCACGCTGCGCGGTCCCTGGGGCTGGACGCTGTTCGGCATCGTCTGGGGCCTGGCGGTGCTCGGCATGCTCCAGGAGATCAAGCCACGCTCCGAGGCGCGAGTGCTGTCGGTGGTGATCTACGCGGTGATGGGCTGGATCGTGCTGATCGCGGTGAAACCGCTGCTCGCCGCCCTCGGCAGCGCCGGCTTCACCTGGCTGGCGGCCGGTGGCGTGCTCTATACCGTAGGGATCGTCTTCTATGCCTATGACCACCGCTTCCGCCACTGGCATGGCATCTGGCACCTGTTCGTGATCGCCGGCAGCCTCCTCCATTTCGTGGCGATCTGGCGCTACGTACTCTAGGCGCGGTCCGGCGCGAAGCAGCGGGGAGCTGGTCGCGCCGGAGACTCAGCCCTTCTTCGTCCGCGACAGCGCGATGCACGCCACCACGATCAGCACGCCGCCGGCGATGGTCAGCGCGTCCGGCACCTCGCTCCAGAACAACCAGCCCCAGCCGGCGTTGAAGACGATGCCGATATAGCGGGTCACCGCAACGATGGTCGCGCTCTCATGACTGAAGGCGCGGGTGAGGAACACCTGGCCGAGTAGCGACACCACCCCGATGGCCAGCAGCAGCCCCCACTCGCGCAGCGTCGCCGGCACGACGAAGTCGCTCCACATCAGCGGGATGGCCACCAGGGTGGCCACCGCCAGGAAGTAGAAGACGATCTCGTAGGTATGGTGCCGCGCGCTCAGTTGGCGGATCGCCACCGAGGCACCGGCGGCGAACACCGCGCTGAGCAGGCCGACCACGGCGTATACCGAGTAGCTGGAATAGCTGAACGGCTTGACGATCATCAGCGCGCCGAGCACCACCACCAGCAACAGCCAATAGACCGCACGGGGAATCCGCTCGCCGAGGAACAGCGCGGAGAAGAGGATGACGAAGAACGGCGACATGTGCGCCAGGATGCTCGCGTCCGCCAGCGGGATGTGGGCGATGGCGTAGAAATAGCAGACCAGGTACAGCGCCCCCATCACCCCGCGCACCAGCAGCATCGGCACGCCCTGGCGCGACAGGGCGACACCGGCCTGGCGCATCAGCAGGTAGATCAGCAGGGTACCGATGGCGCTGCGGAAGAACACGATCTCGGCTGCCGGCAGGGTGGCGCTGGCTTCCTTGACCAGGGCGTTCATCACGCTGAAGGTGAAGGACGCCAGCACCGCCAGCAGCACCCCGCTCTTCAGCAGGTCGAGCACCACTGGCGATAGATGGCGTCCGCCGCCGGACGGCTGTCGATCGGATACAGGCTTGGATGGCACTGGCTCGCTCCTTGGCAATCGATGAATCGGGACACGGCGTTCTCGTAGTTCGCCAGCAGGCTGCGCGCCTGCGGCATGGCCAGGTCGAAGTGGACGGCCAACGCGACGATCAGCGCCAGCTTGCGGTAGTCCTCCAGCGGCACCCGCGGGAGCCGCCAGAGTCCGTCCTCGTCGCGACTGACGCGGCGGAACGGCACGGCGGAAAAGTCGAAATGGCGACCCTGCTCGTCGGCCGGAGAGAACGGATCGACCAGCAACGCCGCGTAGCGCACGAACAGCAGGTATTCCTGGCGCTCGGCGCCGGCCTCGGCGAAGCCGTCGATGGCCGCGCGCGGCAGCATCGTCTCGTGCACCGGGTAGTTGTCGTCGTTGAGGAACCGCAGCAGGTTCAGCGGCTCGGCGCCCATCCGTCGCAACAGTTCGCTCAGCTCGCACCACAGCCGCCGCATGGCGCCGATGGCCCCGGGGGTGATAGGTCCCTCCGGGTAGAGCTTGTACATGAAACCGGGCGGTCCCTGCTCGGAAAGTATCCGGGCGAGGGCGAACTCGCCGAGAAAGAACGGACTGTGCACGTAGGTGGTGACGTTTCGGCCCTCCGCCGCTTCCGGCGTCGCCAGGGGTACCACCTCCACCCCGCTGCCGGCCAGGACCCGCCGCCAGGTCTCCCGCGCCGGGCAGTCCGGCCGGCTGGAGCCCAGGTAGACCCTGCGCTTGACCGCCTTGGTCAGGGCCCGCAGCGGTTGTGTCTCGTCTATCACCTTGGTCGCCGCGTAATAGCTGGACAGGCTCAGCACGGTCACCTGGCACCCCGGCGGCAGGGCGCTGCGCACCAGCAGGTTGGCGCCGATGAAGGCGGACACCAGCAGCAGCGCGCGCACCCCGCCGAGTCGCTCCCAGGGCAACCCGCGGACCACATCCAGGTAGCTGTCGGCCGGCACACAGAGCACCAGGGTCTGCCAATCGTCGCGAAGTTCAGCGGGATCCTGGTGGAAGACGTCCAGCACAGCGTTGCCGGACAGCCAGCGATGCTGCCCCTGCCCTTCCAGCTGCAGGCAGGCGCCGCGCGCCAGGGCCTCGGCGATCCGCTGGCTGCGCCGGCCGGGATGGTTCAGCGCACCGAGGCGACCGGCACCGTGGCGGCGCAGGTCCAGCGCGACCTGGATCGCCACCGCGCCCAGTCCGACCAGCAGGACGTTGCCCAGGCTCTCATCAGCGGCATTCATCGACCGGCCTTCTCCAGGATCAGGGTGTCGTACAGCGGCTGGCTGACCCGCTCCGCGCAAACCCGCCAGCCCTCCAGTTCGGCCGGCTCCACCGGGTAGTTGAACAGTCCCTTGATGCCGCTGCCGTGACGCAGCAGGACCTTGGCGTCAGCGCGCATGACCTGGCGGATCTGCGCCAGCACCGCGCTTTTCTGCTGCACCAGCGAAGCGATCAGGAAATGCGTGGCATCGCGGGAAAACGCCAGTTCCGCCGGCGGCAGCGAGGAAAACTGCATGCGTGCCTCCAGCCCCTGGCAGCGAGCGATCTCGCGGGCACAGCCCAGGGCCTCCTCGTCGATGTCCAGGCAGCACAACTGTGCGCCGACCTCCCGCGCCAGCACCAGGGCCGAGGTCGGCAGGGCACCGGAGCCGACGAACAGGACCCGTGCATCGGCATCTATCCCGGCGCTGTCGAGTTCGCCGCGGATGGATTCCAGCAGGCTGCCCAGGTAGCGGCCCATCTCGCCGGGTTCATGCAGCACGCCCTGGCAAAGGTGCTTCTCCAGTTCGCAGAGGGCCTGTACCGCCGCGTCGCGAAGGCGCAGGCCGAGCGCCTGCAACGCAGGATCGTCCGAATCGGCCTGCCACTGCGCACGGCTGCAATCCTCCCCGATCAGTCCGCTCAGACGGTCGAGCTTGCGCCTGAGGATCTCGTAGCAACCGCAACACTCGCGGGCATAGACGGTGAGCAGGCGAATCTCGCATTCCAGTTCGCGGAGGGTTTCCAGCAGCGGTGGGCGTCCTCGCATGGCATGGCTTCCTGGCGGCGGTAGAGGGCTCAGTAGTTCAGGGTCAGACTCATGGTCAGGTTGCGCGGCTCGCCGGGTGCGACCCAGACGTTGTTATAGGAACGCTCGTAGTAGCGGCGATCGAAGAGGTTGTTGACGTTCAGCCCGAGGGTGGCATTGCTCGCCAGCGGATAGTGTGCGAGCAGGTCGACGGTGGTGTAGGCCGGCAGTTCGAAGCCGCTGTCGCTGCTGTCGCCGGCGCGCTCGCCGACATAGTTGAGCGCCGCGCCGGCGTCGGCGCCGTGCAGCCAGCCCTCGCGGAACTCGTAGACGCCCATCAGGCTGCCGCTGTGCTTCGGCACGTTGAGCAGGCGGCTGCCGCGGGCGATGTTCTCGTCCTTGGTCACTTCGGCGTCGATATAGGCGTAGGCGCCGATCAGCCGCAACTGCTCGGTGAGCTGGCCGCTGAACTGCAGGTCGAAGCCCTGGCTGCGCGCCTCGCCGGCGGTCTGCTGGTAACCGGGATTGCTCGGGTCGGCGGTGAGCACGTTCTTCTTTTTCAGGTGGAACGCGGCGAGGGTCATGCCCAGCCGGCCATCGAGCAGGTCGAGCTTCACCCCCGCCTCGTAGCCGCGCCCCTCCTCCGGGTCGAAGGCCTTGCCGGCCATGTCGGTACCGCCATTGGGCTTGAAGGATTTCGAGGCGTTGGCGAACAGGCCGATCTCCGGGGTCGCCTGGTACAGCACGCCGATGCGCGGAGTGGCGGCACGCTGGGTCTGCTGCGAGCTGGTGTCGCGGAAGCGGCCATTGTTCAGGCGCGTGGCGTTCATGTCCTGGCGGTAGCGGTCGAAGCGCACGCCGAGCAGGCCGCGCCATTTCTCGCTGAACTCGATCTGGTCCTGCAGGTTGAGCGCCATCGCGTCGACTTCCTCGTGGTTGCGGTCGTCGCGTCCGAAGGGTGGTTTCGGCTGGCCGTGGACCGGCCGACGGATGTCGATGGCATAGGGGTTGCGCGACGGGATGCTACGCAGGATCAGTTCGTCGTTGTGGTAGCGCTCGTATTCCAGGCCCATCAACAACTGGTGGCGGATCGAGCCGGTATGGAGGTCGCCGAGCAGGTCGAGCTGGGTGATGCTGTCGTGCCACTCGAAGTCGCGGTAGCGGTACTCCCGGCGCAGTGTGTAGCCGTCGGCGGCGAGGCTGGAGTTCTCCGAGGCATAGCCGTCCAGGTGGCCATGCTTGTAGTGGCTGGCCAGGCGCAGGCTCCACTGCTCGTTGAAGTGATGGCGCAGGGTGGCCTGGAGGGTTTCGTTGTTGTTGTCGATCTTGCCGTCGTCCGGTTCGCCGAAGAACCGCGAACGCGGCAGGCTGCCCAGGTGATTGTGCGGCGCCACGGTGCCGCGGTCGAAGACCTGGCGGTTGCGCACCACCTCGGCTTCCACCAGCAGCGAGGTGTCCGGGTCCAGTTGCCAACTGAACGACGGCGCCACCAACAGGCGCTGGCCGTCGGCGTAGTCGCGGAAGCCCTTGCTGTCCTCCAGCGCCAGGTTCATCCGGTAGAGCAGGTCGCCCTCTTCGTCCAGCGGCGTGTTCAGGTCCAGGGTCGAGCGGTAGCGGTCCCAGCTGCCGGCGCTGGCATGCAAGCGGGCGAAACGCTCGGCCTGGGGCTTCTTGGTCACCAGGTTCACCGTGCCGCCGGGATCGCCGCGCCCATACAGGCTGGAGGCCGGCCCCTTGAGGATTTCCACGCGCTCGATAGTGGCGCTGTCCGGGGAGTTCATGTAGCCGCGGTTGGCACTGAAGCCGTCGCGGTAGAACTCCGAGGTGGTGAAGCCACGGACGTTGTACTCGAACATCGTCAGGCCGCCGAAGTTGTTCTGCCGCGAAACCCCGCCGGCGAAGTCCAGCGCCCGCTCGATACGAGCGCTGTCAAGGTCGTCGAGCACCTGGCGCGGCACCACGCTGATGGCTTGCGGGATGTCCTCGATACGGGTGTCGGTGCGCGTCGCGCTGGCCGACCGATTGGCCCGGTAGCCCTGCACCGGGCCCTCCGCGCGCTCCGCTTCGGCAGTGACAGTGAGGACCTCCAGCTCCGCGGGACTTTCCGTTTCCGCCCAGAGCGCCGGACTGCTGCAACCGAGGCCGACACCGAGGACAAGCGACACACTGACTCTCATGGGAAATCGCACCAGAAAAGAAATGATATACTATAACGCTAACAGTTCGATTCCGGCCTCGCAATACAATGCCCGGCTCTATCGTGTTTCTCGCCGCCAGGCTGTGATACCCATCCCTCTTTTCCGACGACCATCCCAGCCATGCCCAACTCCATCTCCAATTCCTCCCGCCTGCACAGCATCGACGCCCTGCGCGGCCTGGTGATGCTGTTCATGCTGCTCGACCATGTCCGCGAGACCTTTTTCCTGCACCGCCAGGTCGGCGACCCGATGGACGTCGCCAGCACCGAGCCGGCGCTGTTCCTCAGCCGCACCCTGGCGCACCTGTGCGCGCCGGTGTTCGTCTTCCTCACCGGCCTATCGGCATTCCTGTACGGCGAGAAGCACCAGGGACGCCGAGCGGTCTCGGCGTTCCTGTTCAAGCGCGGGTTGGTCCTGGTGGCGCTGGAACTGACCCTGGTGAACTTCGCCTGGTCCTTCCAGTTGCCGCCGACGGTGATCTACCTCCAGGTAATCTGGGCGATCGGCCTGAGCATGCTCGCCCTGGCCGCCCTGCTCTGGTTACCGCGCCCTCTGCTCGCGGCGCTCGGCGTGCTGCTGGTGGCTGGCCACAACCTGCTCGATCCGCTGCATTTCGCTCCCGGCTCGGCCTGGCACCTGCCGTGGGCGGTGCTCCACGACCGCGGCTGGATCGAAGCGGGCGACACCCTGCGCCTGCGCACCTCCTACCCCCTGCTGCCGTGGATCGGCGTGATCGCCCTGGGCTATGCCGCAGGCAACTGGTTCAGCGGCGCCACGCCGGCAGCCACGCGCCGACGCTACCTGCTGGCGGGCGCTGGCGGGCTGCTGCTCGGCTTCATCCTGCTGCGCCTGCTCAACGGCTATGGCGAGAAACCCTGGGCCTTCGGCGAGATGCCGGCGATCACCCTGATGGGCTTCTTCAACGTCACCAAGTATCCGCCGTCGCTGCTGTTCCTCGCCCTCACCCTGGGAATCGGCCTGCTGCTCCTGGCCTGGTTCGAGCGCCTGGACTGGAGCGGTCGCGGCAAGGCCCTGGCGGCGTTCGGAGGAGCGCCGATGTTCTTCTACCTGCTGCATCTCTACGTACTGAAGCTGCTGTACCTGCTGGCGCTGGCGATCTGGGGCGCCAACCGGGGCGACTACTTCGGTTTCTCCTCGGTGCCGGCGCTATGGCTGTGCAGCATCCTGCTGGCCGTGGCGCTGTACCCGGCGGTGCACTGGTTCGCCGGTTTCAAGGCGCGGCGGCGGGATATCGCCTGGTTGAAGTACTTCTGAGGCGCGGAGCATCCAGGAGCGCTGGAAAAGCCCGGCCCTTCCCCCACGGGTAGGGCGAATAACGCGAAGCGTTATCCGCCGGACACAGCAGGCAACCACGCCGACGTCCACCGCCGGCAGGGAAGCAGAAATAAGGGATTGCGCGGAACTCCCGGATAACGGAAACGAAATGGCCGGCGGGCGCCTCGCGCCAGCCGGCCATTGCCTGGTTCGCTTCCCGTCGCCGACGGGCTAGCCAGTCAGGACAGGTACGCCGAGCGGGTCAGCCCCAGGCGCAGCGCATCCAGGTACTGGTTGCGCTCGCGGGCGGTGAGCTTGGCCCCGGCGACCTTGTCGCGGTAGAGGGTCATCAGTTCCTCCGGCGACAGGTGCACGTAGCGCAGCATGTCCTCGATGGTGTCGTGGGTCTCGATGCCGGCGTGATAGATGCCGCCGTCTGCGCGCTGGTAGACGTTCACCGAGTCGGTGTCGCCGAACAGGTTGTGCATGTCGCCGAGGATCTCCTGGTAGGCGCCGACCAGGAACACCCCGATCAGGTAGTCCTCGCCCTCCTTCACCTCGTGCACCGGCAGGCTGGTCTCGATGCTCTGCTCGTCGACGTACTGGGTGATCTTGCCGTCGGAGTCGCAGGTCAGGTCCTGCAATACCGCGCGCCGATCCGGCTCCTCGCCCAGGCGGTGCAGCGGCAGGATCGGCAGCACCTGGCCGATGGCCCAGGTATCCGGCAGGCTCTGGAACACCGAGAAGTTGCAGATGTACTTGTCGGCGAGCTTGTCGTTGAGTTCGTCGAGGACCTGCCGGTGGGAGCGCTGGCGGGCCTTGAGCTGGTTGTGCAGGCGCCGGCAGATAGCGAAGTAGCACTGCTCGGCGAGGGCTTTCTGCGCCAGGCTGATCTTGCCGTCGGCATACTGCGCGGCGGCGTCGCCGATGTAGTGGGTGGCGCGCCAGTAGGTCTCGGTGACCATCTCGGCATCGGTCGGGCCAAGCAGTTCGGCCAACCAGCGGACGATCTCCGGCTGCTCGTCGGGATCGACGATCTTCGGCACGTCGTCGTTGTGCCGCTCGACGTCGGTGACCTGGGTGATCAGCACCGCATGGTGCGCGGTCAGCGCCCGGCCGCTCTCCGAGAAGATGTGCGGGTGCGGCAGGCCCTGGGCGTCGCAGAACTCCTTGAGCATGCCGACCACCACGCCGGCATAGTCATCGATGTCGTAGTTGATCGAGCTGGCGTTGCGCGAATGGGTGCCGTCGTAGTCAACGCCGAGGCCACCGCCGACGTCGATGTGGTCCACCGGCAGGCCGAGCGCGCGCAGCTCGCCGTAGTAGCGGATGGCTTCCTTGAAGCCGTGCTGGTAGTCGGCCAGGTTGGCGATCTGCGAGCCCATGTGGAAATGCAGCAGGCGCACGCCCTGGTCGAGACCGGCCTGGCGGAAGCGCTCGACCACCGACAGCAGCTGGGCGGCGGAAAGGCCGAACTTGGCCTTCTCGCCACCGGTATCTGCCCACTTCGACGAAGCCAGCGAGGACAGCCGCACGCGCAGGCCGACCTGGGGCTGCACGCCGACGCTGGCGGCCTCCTCGATCACCAGCTGCACCTCGGATTCCTTCTCGATCACGATGAACACGTTGTGCCCGAGCTTCTGCCCCATCAGCGCCAGCTTGATGAACTCGCGGTCCTTGTAGCCGTTGCAGACGATGGTGCCGCCCTTCGGGGCCAGCGCCAGCACCGCCATGAGTTCCGGCTTGGAGCCTGCCTCCAGGCCGATGGAAACATTCTCGGTGGCGATGATGTTCTCCACCACCGCTTCCTGCTGGTTGACCTTGATCGGATACAGCGCGGTATAGCGGCTCTGGTATTCGAGGCGTTCGATGTTCGCGTCGAAGGCACCGGTGAGCTTGCGCACGCGGTCCTGCAGGATATCCGGGAAGCGTACCAGCAGCGGCAGGCTCAGGCCCGCCTCGCGCAGTTGGCCGACCAGCTCGTAGAGATCGATAGGCGTCGAGTCGGCACCCTGCGGACGCACTTCGACATTGCCGCCATCGTTGATGGCGAAATAACCCGCACCCCAGTGGCGGATGCCATATACGCCGCGGCTGTCGGCCACGGTCCAGTTGCTGCCATCGTCTTTGCGAGTCCGTCGAGCGGCCATGCGCGGTGATCTCCTCAATGTTCGGGGTCGGGCGGGCGCCGGGATCTCCGGATGGCCCTGGGCCGGCACGCCTGTGGTGGAGGCTAGCCGGAGGATGTGACGTTGCCGTGTTGACCGCCACACTGGGCGGTAGTTTAGGAAAGCCGAGGAAATCCGCTCATGCGGGTATCCGCAGTCTCCCATCTAGGGAAAGGGCTGGCGCGGCCTTCGCGGTGCCGGACCTGCCCGCTCTCTGCAGGGGAGAACGCGGTCAGCCGCCGGACTTCTTCGCCTTGAAACCGCGCTTGAGGAGTTCGTCGATCAGCAGTTCGACATGCTCGCCCTGGATCTCCACCACGCCGTCCTTGAGACTGCCGCCGGTGCCACAGCGCCGCTTCAGCGCGCTGGCCAGTTCCTTGAGCGCATCGCCGGCGAGCGGCAGGCCACTGATGGTGGTCACCGTCTTGCCGCCGCGGCCCTTGGTCTCGCGGCGCACGCGCGCGATCCCGTCGCCGACAGGCGCTACGGCCTGCCCGCAGATGCAGGCGTCTTTGGGTTGCTGGCAGTCCGGGCAATGCCGGCCGCCATCCGTGGAATACACCAGCCCGCCGAGGGCGGACAGGGACGAAGCTTTTTTGACCACCGGGCGTTTCCCCCAGGATGGCCTCGACGGGCCAGGTCAACAACGATGGCCGGCGGCAGCCGACCGCGACGCCCCACTCAGGCAGGGGCTGCGCAGGGGCGGCATGGGGACCGCCCGAAAAGGTCGCGCAATTTAGCAGCATTGCGAGCAAATGCTAAGAGCGAAAATGCGCCATTGATCGGTGAAATGGCGACATCCGCGGCTCAGGCGCCCAGGTACAGGCGCAACGCCTGCAGGGAATCAGGGCAGTACGGCAGGCTGCAAGCCTCCTCCAGCGCCAGTTCGGGACGGATGAAGCGGGCTTCGGAGATTTCCTCCGCCTGCAGGCGCAAGGGCGCATCGGAGACGGCGGAAAACACTGCGCACCAGAGCCGGTTGCCCGGTTCGTCGAAGAAGAAGCGGCCATGTTCGCGCAGGACCGCGTCGCGGATTCCCAGCTCTTCCTCCAGTTCGCGGGCGGCGGAGTCGGCGTAGGGCTCGCCGGCCTGGACCATGCCGCCGGCGGCGAGGTCCCAGTACCCCGGATAGACCGCCTTGCTCAAGGTCCGGCGCTGCACGCACAGCTCGCCGGCGGAGTTGAACAGCAGGATGAAGGTGCCGCGACCGATCAGCCCGCGCTCGCGCAACTCCGCGCGCGGCAGGCTACCGAGCGGGCGGTCCTGCTCGTCGACCCAGGCGATGAGTTCGGCGTCGGAGGCGGCCCGGTGGGCCACCTCTTCGGCGCTGATCGGCGCGGCCATGGGTCAGCCCTGGGAAAGCAACTGGCGCAGGTCGATCACCGCGGCGTTGGCGCGGGAAATGTAGTTGGCCATCACCAGCGAGTGGTTGGCCAGGATGCCGTAGCCGCTGCCGTTCAGCACCATCGGGCTCCACAACGGCTCCTGCGCGGCCTCCAGTTCGCGGATGATCTGCCGCACGCTGACCGTGGCGTTCTTCTTCGCCAGCACGTCGGCGAAGTCGACCTCGATGGCGCGCAGCAGGTGCGACAGCGCCCAGGCCTGGCCACGGGCCTCGTAGAAGACGTTGTCGATCTGCAGCCAGGGGGTTTCCTGGACCACTTCCTCGACCTTGGGCGCCTCGCCCGGCTGTACCTCTTCGGGGTTCTTGATGTTGGTGTTCAGCTTGACCCGGCCGACGCTCGCCGACAGGCGCTGGGACAGAGAGCCCAGGCGGGTGGCGACGTCGCCCAGCCAGTTGTTCAGGTTGTCGGCGCGGGCATAGAACTGCGCGTTGGGCTGGTTCGGGTCGGACAGGCGGGCCAGGTAGCGGTCCAGCGACTTGATGCCTTCCTGGTACTCCGATTCGGACGCCGGCAGCGCCCAGCTCTTGTTGTCGAAGTTGAAGCGCGGCTCGGCGCGAGCCAGGTCGGCGTCCTCGGTGGACTGCGACTGCGAACGGGCGAAGTCCTTGCGCAGCGCCCGGCTGATGTCGCGGACCTGGACCAGCACGCCGTACTCCCAGCTGGGCATGTTGTCCATCCAGATGCCCGGCGGGAAGATGTCGTTGGAGATGTAGCCGCCCGGCTTGGTCAGCAGGGTGTCGACCACTTCCTTGAGGGTCTCCACCGTGGTGTAGCCGGTGACCATCTGCCGCCCGGCGCGCTCGGCGGCGGCCTGGGCGTCCTGCTGCACGGGGAACAGGTCGGGTTCCTGGCTCCAGTACCAGCCGACCAGCATCGCCACCAGCAGGTAGACGCCCAGCAGGCCTCCCACCACGCGCACCAGCCAGGGGCCGCCGAAGTAGGTACGCACATCATCCACGGAATTGTCCACGCGATCGCGCATGGTCCCACGACGCTTCTTCCAGTCCAGCATGGCAAGGGTCCTTAAAACAGCTCGATAGATGGGGGATTGGACCATGGCGAACGCGTTCCGTGCCAAGCGCCAACCCTTCCAGGACGCCGAAAACCTCGGCATCGTCGGCTTTCAGCGTAGTGGAAGCCGGTTTTGTGCCGGAATGCTCAGTGAGAATTTTCCGAAACAGGCATAAGCATGCCGTAGTCCGTCGCACAAAGGCACCCACCAACAGGTGGGGATGACATTTGGAAAAGAAAAGGCTCCTCTCGTCAGCCGCCCAACGGCCGCTGGCTTTCATGGTGATAGGTGATAGCATAGAGCCATCATTCGCGGCGACGCTCTGCCGCGAAGACCACGAAAGAAGCGCGTCATGATGACCGAGCACGATGACCCGACCCTGGACCGCCTGAAGCACCACTTCGCCCAGCGAGTGATCAACCAGGCGCGCCAGGTTCTGGAGGTCTGGCAACGCCTGACCCGCGCGGAGTGGAACAGCGATGGCATGGAAGAACTGGCCGACGCCACCCTGCGCCTGCAGCGCTACGCCGAACGCTTCGAGCAAGCCGAGCATGCCCAGCTGGCCGGTGCCATCGACCGCACCCTGGACATCGTCGAGGCCAACCGCGGCCGGCTTTCCAGCGAGTCGATCAGCGAACTCAACCAGTTGATGCAGCGCCTGTCGCGCACCGGCCTGCGGCATGGCGACCAGCTCGAGCACACCGTCCTGCCGCCATTGCGCAAACCGGTCTACCTGGCACTGAAGGACCGCGAACGCGCCGAGCGCCTGGCCCAGCAACTGGAGTTCTTCGGTCTGCAGGCGCTGAGCTGCGAGACCGCCGACGCCTTCCGCGCCAGCATGCGCGAACGCTACCCGGCGGCGATCGTCATGGAAGTCGACTTCGCCGGCCCCGACATGGGCCTGCGACTGGCCAGCGAGGCCCAGGCCGGCCTCGAACACAAGCTGCCGGTGCTGTTCTTCAGCGACAGCGAGACCGACACCCCGACCCGCCTGGCCGCAGCCCGCGCCGGCGGCCAGGAATTCTTCACCGGCACCCTGGACGCCTCCAGCGTGCTGGAAAAGATCGAGACCCTCAGCCGCCTGAGCTTCTACGAACCCTATCGGGTACTGATCGTCGACGACTCCCGGGCCCAGGCGCTGCACACCGAGATGGTCCTCAACAGCGCCGGGATCATCACCCGCGCGCTCACCGAGCCGCTGTCGGTGATGGCCGAGCTGAGCGACTTCCAGCCCGACCTGATCATCCTCGACATGTACATGCCCGAATGCCTGGGCACCGAGTTGGCCAAGGTGATCCGCCAGCACGAGCGCCACGTCAGTGTGCCGATCATCTACCTGTCCGCCGAGGACGACCTGGACAAACAGCTGGACGCCATGAGCGAAGGCGGCGACGACTTCCTCACCAAGCCGATCCGCCCGCGCCACCTGATCGCCACCGTGCGCACCCGCGCCAGCCGCGCGCGCAGCCTGAAGGCGCGGATGGTGCGCGACAGCCTGACCGGCCTGTACAACCACACCCATACCCTGCAACTGCTCGAGGACGCCCGTCTGCGCGCACGTCGCGATGACCGTCCGCTGAGCTTCGCGATGCTCGACATCGACCACTTCAAGCAGGTCAACGACCGTTTCGGCCACCCCATGGGCGACCGGGTGATCAAGGGCCTGGCGCTGTTTCTCAAGCAACGCCTGCGCAAGACCGACCACATCGGTCGCTATGGCGGCGAAGAGTTCGCCGTGGTCCTTCCGGACACCGACCTGGACGCCGCGCGCCTGGTGCTCGACGAGATTCGCCAGCGCTTCGCCGAGATCCATTACCCGGCGCAACCGACCGACCTGCGCTGCACCTTCAGTTGCGGCATCGCCGAGCTGACCCCGGACCTCGATATCAAGAGCATGGCCAAGCAGGCCGACGAAGCGCTGTACCGGGCCAAGCACGGCGGGCGCAACCGGATCGAGGTATATCGTCCCGACGCTCGCTAATGGCCTTTCGTCATCAGCCGGTAACCGAACGGAAATAACCTGCGGTCTCGCCGTTCCGTAGTCGGACGAGACTCGCCATGCGCCTCAAGCAACTCACCAACCTCAACACCCTGCTCCTGCTCACCGTCTGCCTCGCCCTGGGAATCACCCTGTGGTGGTCGCAACGCGCCATGGAGCGCCCCTTCCAGTTGCTCGACCAGTACCTGGAGCTGTCGCAGCGCTTCGACGAACAGGTCGCGCGCAACATCCGCCAGTACCTCGGCAGCGGCGACGCCGTGCGCCAGCAGGCCGCGCTGCAAGCCCTGGAAAGTCTCGCCGAGGCCTTGCCGGAGCTACCGCCAGACCTCGCCCGGACCCTCGCGCCAAGCCTCGCGGAGTTGCGCGAATTCAGCGCCGGCGACCTGCTCGCCGCCGGCAAGCTCGCCGGCGACCCGCAGGGTCTGCTGCTGCAGGCCGAGCGCGACCTGGCCGGCAACCTGGAACAATGGTCTGCCTACCTGGACGCCGCGGCGGAGCAGCCCCAGGCCGGCGCCTACCGCACCCCGCTGCTGCTCGCAAGCCTGCACCTGACCCGCCTCAGCCTGGCCCGCGCCAAGCTGGTGGAAAGCGCCAACCCGGCCCTGGCCGGCGACGTCGAGCGCGAACTGGCCAACCTGCGCGAGCAGGCCGGGCGGATCGAGGCCTTGCCGCTGCTCGGCGTGCTCGACGAACAGCGCTCGGCCAGCGACGACTTCGCCGCCATGATGGGGCTGGCCGGCGACGCCGAGGCTGGCGCCGGCAATGCCGAAGACCGCGGCGTGGCGCTGCGGCGCGAACTCGCCAGCTTGCTGCAACGCTATCCGGGCGAGTTGCGCCGCACCCGCGACCTGATCGAGCGACGCCAGCAACTGTCCGCCGACACCGGCGCCAGACTGGACGCGGTGCGCCAGGCCCTGGCCACCCTGGAACCCCAGGTGCGCGGCGAACGCCAGCGCCTGCAAGGCCAGGTACGCCTGATCCAGGGTGGGATGATCGCCCTGATCCTGCTCATCGCCCTCGCCATCGACAGCCTGCAAAGACGCCTGGCGCGAGTCCTCGGGCAACTGGTGCCGGCGCTCTCGGCATGGGCCGACGGCGACTTCTCGCGCCCCATATCCCTGCGTACCCGCACCGAGGACCTGCGCAACCTGGAAGACTCGCTGAACCGCCTGCGCAGCTTCCTCGCCGAGCTGGTCGGCGCGATCCACCGCCGCGCCGAACAGGTCGCCGGCAGCAGCCAGACCCTGGCCGAGGTCAGCAGCGGCCTGCACGCCGGGGTCGAGCGCCAGGCCGGCGATACCGGGCAGATCCGCGACGCCCTCGGCGACATGGAAGCGGCGATCCAGCAGGTCGCCGGAGACGCCAGCCAGACCGCCGACGCCAGCCGCAGCGCAGGCCAGGCAGTGGAACACGGCCAGCGGGTGATCGGCGAGAGCCTGGGCGGCCTGCGCGAGCTGGTCGACGAGGTGCAAGGCAACGCCCAGTCGATCGAGCGCCTGGCCGAGGAGTCGGCGACCATCGGCAGCGTGCTGACGGTGATCCGCTCGATCGCCGAACAGACCAACCTGCTCGCCCTCAATGCCGCCATCGAGGCCGCGCGCGCCGGCGACCAGGGCCGCGGCTTCGCCGTGGTCGCCGAGGAAGTCCGCTCGCTGGCCCAGCGCACCGCCGGCGCCACCGAGGAGATCCAGCAGCTCATCGGCCGCCTGCAACAGGCCGCGCGGCAATCGGTGGAGGCCATGCGCAGGCAGGTCGAGCATGCCGAACGCACCGCCGAACAGGCCGGCGCGGCGGAGGGCGCGCTGGACGAAGTGGTCGCCGCGATCCATACCATCGGCGTGATGGCCGAGCGCATCGCCGAAGGCTCGACCCAGCAGAGCCAGGCGGTCGGCGAGATTCGCTCGCACAGCGAACGCATCCACGCCCTGGGCGGGGAAAACCTGCGGCTGATCGGCCATAGCCGCGAACAGGGCGAGCAACTGCGGCAACTCGGCGGCGACCTGCGCACCACGGTGCTGGCCTTCCGCCTGTGACCCTGCGGCGACGTGCCGCAAGGCGCCAGGGGAACCGCCTGGCGCGGGGCCGGTCGGATTCCGCTCAGCGGGACCGGGACAGGACCTGATCAGCCGCACGGGGCTCGATCGGGCCCGGCTTTCCGCTATCATTCCGGCTTTTGATCCGACGAGATATCCATGCGCCGCCTGCTGACCCTGATCCTCCTGCTGGTCGCCCTGCCCGCCGGCGCGGGCCTGTTCGACAGCCGTCCCGGCGCCTCCCTCGGCGGCGGCCTCGATGGCGGCGACTTCCTCAAGGTCGACCAGGCGTTCAAGCCCAGCGTCGAGCGCAGCGACGCGCAGCACGTGCTGCTGCGCTTCGTCAACGCCGAGGGCTACTACCTCTACCGCCACCGCTTCCAGTTCAAGGTCGAGCCAGCCCAGGTCAGCCTCGGCCAGGTGCAACTGCCGGCGGGCAAGCAGCACCACGACGAGTACTTCGGCGATACCGAGGTCTACTACAACATCGTCGACCTGGAGATTCCCCTGAACAACCCGGCCCGGCAGCCCTATACCCTGGTGGTGACCTATCAGGGCTGCGCCGACAAGGGCCTCTGCTACCCCCCGGAAACCAAGCGCTTCGACATCGACGGCGGTGCCGCGATGCCAGCCGCGAACGACGCTGCCAGCAAGGGCCCGCTCGAGCACAAGGGCAAGCGCAGCCTGCTGTTCTTCTTCCTCGCCGGCCTGACCCTGACCTTCACCCCCTGCGTGCTGCCGATGCTGCCGATCCTCTCCGGAGTGGTCCTGCGCGGCCGGCCGGGCGGTGGTCGCGGCTTCGTCCTGTCGCTCGCCTACGTGCTGCCGATGGCGCTCTGCTTCGCCCTGCTCGGCGCGCTGATGGGCATGTTCGGCGCCAGCCTCAATCTCCAGGCGCAATTGCAGTCGCCCTGGGTGCTGGTGCCATTCGCGGCGTTCTTCGCGCTGTTCGCCGTGGCCATGTTCGGTTTCTTCGAGCTGCGCCTGCCCGGCTTCATCCGCGAACCGCTCGACCGCCTGGCCGGCGACGCGCGCGGCGGCTCGATCCTCGGCGCGGCCACCCTCGGCGTGCTTTCCAGCCTGCTGGTCTCGCCCTGCGTCTCCGCCCCGCTGGCCGCCTCGCTGCTCTATATCAGCGCCAGCGGCGATGCCTGGGGGGGCGGCCTGCAACTGTTCGCCCTCGGCCTGGGCATGGGTACGCCGCTGGTGGTGTTCGGCGCCGGCGGCGGCGCCCTGCTGCCCAAGAGCGGAGCCTGGATGAACGGCGTGCGCAACGCCTTCGGCGTGCTGTTGCTGGCGGTCGCCGTGTGGCTGCTGGAGCGGGTGGTGTCCGGCCCGGTGGCGCTGATGCTCTGGGGCATGCTCGCCGGCGGCGCCGGCCTGGCCCTGGGCGCCCTCGAATTCACCGCGAAGAGCGCCGCACGCCGCCTGCTGCAACTGCTTGGCCTGATGTTCCTGACCTACGCGGTGGCCGCCTGGATCGGCGCCCTGCAGGGCGAGTCGGACCCGATCCATCCGCTGGGCCGCTCGGTGCCGTCGATCCACGCCGGGCCGCCGAGCACGCCCGGCGAATGGCAGAACCTGACCACCCCGGCGCAGCTGGACGCCGCCCTGGCCGAGGCACGCCAGGCCGGCAAGCCGGTGCTGCTGGACTGGTATGCGGACTGGTGCATCAGTTGCAAGGTCATCGAGCGCCAGGTTCTCACCGATCCCACGGTGCAGGCACGACTGCCGGCCTACCGCCTGCTGCGCTTCGACATCACCGAAAGCAACCCGGCCCAGCGCGGCCTGCTGGACCGCTACAACCTGTTCGGTCCGCCGGCGATCCTGTTCTTCGCCCCGGGCGGTGACGAATGGAGCGACTTGCGCGTCATCGGAGAGATCGACGCCGCCGGGCTCGCCGAACGACTGCGCCGGGCCGCTACCCGGCAGTGACATGCGCTGACATACTTCTGCCGCAATTGCCGGTCAACATGCGGCGATCTACTGCAATCTAACAGTGACTGGACAGTCATACGGAAATTCCGGCATAGTGCCCGCTTGCCGTTTGCAGCCTGTACAGGACAATCAACAAGACAATGGCGACCCTCCTCGTATTGCACGGGCCGAATCTGAACCTGCTGGGCACCCGCGAGCCCGGCACCTACGGCTCGACCACCCTCGGGCAGATCAACCAGGACCTCGAGCGTCGCGCCCGCGAAGCCGGCCACCACCTGCTGCATCTGCAAAGCAACGCCGAATACGAACTGATCGACCGGATCCATGCCGCGCGCGACGAAGGCGTGGACTTCATCATCATCAATCCGGCGGCATTCACCCATACCAGCGTCGCGTTACGTGACGCGCTGCTTGCGGTGAGCATCCCATTCATCGAAGTGCACCTGTCGAACGTGCACAAACGTGAACCTTTCCGGCATCACTCCTACTTCTCCGACGTGGCGGTAGGGGTGATCTGCGGTCTCGGCGCCACAGGCTACCGCCTGGCCCTGGAATCCGCCCTTGAACAACTTCAACGCCCCTGACCTCACTGGGAGTGCTAGCGCTAATGGACATTCGTAAAGTCAAGAAACTGATCGAGCTGCTGGAAGAGTCCGGTATCGACGAGCTGGAAATCCGCGAAGGCGAAGAGTCGGTACGCATCAGTCGCCACAGCAAGACCGCCGCCCAGCCGGTGTACGCACAGGCTCCGGCCTTCGCCGCTCCGGTCGCCGCGCCGGCGCCGGCAGCCGCCGCTCCGGCCGCCGCTGCCGCGGAAAGCGCCCCGGCCGCGCCGAAGCTGAACGGCAACGTGGTTCGCTCGCCGATGGTCGGCACCTTCTACCGCGCCGCCTCGCCGACCTCGGCCAACTTCGTCGAAGTCGGCCAGAGCGTGAAGAAAGGCGACATCCTGTGCATCGTCGAAGCCATGAAGATGATGAACCACATCGAAGCCGAAGTTAGCGGCACCATCGAGTCGATCCTGGTGGAGAACGGCCAGCCGGTTGAGTTCGACCAGCCGCTGTTCACCATCGTCTAAGCCGCGGGGAACCTGCGATGTTGGAAAAAGTGCTGATCGCCAACCGCGGCGAAATCGCCTTGCGCATCCTTCGCGCATGCAAGGAGCTGGGGATCAAGACGGTGGCGGTACACTCCACCGCCGACCGCGAGTTGATGCACCTGTCGCTCGCCGACGAATCGGTGTGCATCGGTCCGGCCCCGGCCACCCAGTCGTACCTGCAGATCCCGGCGATCATCGCCGCGGCCGAGGTCACCGGCGCCACCGCGATCCACCCCGGCTACGGCTTCCTCGCCGAGAACGCCGACTTCGCCGAGCAGATCGAACGCTCCGGCTTCACCTTCGTCGGCCCGACCGCCGAGGTGATCCGCCTGATGGGCGACAAGGTTTCGGCCAAGGACGCCATGAAGCGCGCCGGCGTACCCACCGTGCCGGGCTCCGACGGCCCGCTGCCGGAAGATGAAGAGACCGCCCTGGCGATCGCCCGCGAGGTCGGCTACCCGGTGATCATCAAGGCCGCCGGCGGCGGCGGCGGGCGCGGCATGCGCGTGGTCTACGACGAATCCGAGCTGATCAAGTCGGCCAAGCTGACCCGCACCGAGGCCGGCGCGGCGTTCGGCAACCCGATGGTCTATCTGGAGAAGTTCCTGACCAACCCGCGTCACGTGGAAGTCCAGGTGCTTTCCGACGGCCAGGGCAACGCCATCCACCTCGGCGACCGCGACTGCTCCCTGCAGCGCCGCCACCAGAAGGTGATCGAAGAGGCGCCGGCCCCCGGCATCGACGAGAAGGCCCGCCAGGAAGTCTTCGCCCGCTGCGTCCAGGCCTGCATCGAGATCGGCTACCGCGGCGCCGGCACCTTCGAGTTCCTCTACGAGAACGGCCGCTTCTACTTCATCGAGATGAACACTCGCGTGCAGGTGGAGCACCCGGTATCTGAGATGGTCACCGGTGTCGACATCGTCAAGGAGATGCTGCGCATCGCCTCCGGCGAGAAGCTCTCGATCCGCCAGGAGGACGTGGTCATCCGCGGCCATGCGCTGGAATGCCGGATCAACGCCGAAGACCCGAAGACCTTCATGCCCAGCCCGGGCAAGGTCAAGCACTTCCACGCCCCCGGCGGCAACGGCGTGCGCGTCGACTCGCACCTCTACAGCGGCTACAGCGTGCCGCCGAACTACGACTCGCTGGTCGGCAAGGTCATCACCTACGGTGCCGACCGCGACGAGGCGCTGGCGCGGATGCGCAATGCCCTGGACGAGTTGATCGTCGACGGCATCAAGACCAACACCGAACTGCACAAGGACTTGGTGCGCGACGCCGCCTTCTGCAAGGGCGGGGTTAACATCCATTACCTGGAGAAGAAACTGGGTATGGACAAGCACTGATCCGTCAGTCGCTGCGCACAAGGGCTGCCTCCGGGCGGCCCTTGTCGTTTCCGCCTGCCGGCCGCCCCAACGGTGCTATCCTCGCCGCCCCTCCACCACCGGACTCCTGCATGGAACGCATCCGCCGCTGGTACCGCCAATCGCTGGCCGCCGCGACCGAGGCCGCGACCTGCTTCACCCTGGGTTTCAGGGAGAGCCTGCAACCCGCCGCCCTCTTCCGCTCCTCGGGCCTGTGCATTCTCGTCAGCGTGCTTTGCACCTGGCTGTTCGTGCATTTCTTCGAACCGATCATCCGCCTCTGCGGCTGGGCCGCGCTGTACACGGCATTCAGCGTGGCCAACTTCGCCCTGATCCCCAGCGGCTCGCTGATCGAGGCCGGCAGCGGTGGCCCGTACTTCGATCCGCTGGCGGCCTTCAACGGCCTGGCGGGACTGGCGCAACTGGCGTTCTATTTCGTCGGCTATGCCGCGCTGTTCTTCGTCGCCCTGTACGCCGCCAGCATCGTCTTCGGCATCCGCCTGGGCCTGCGCATCGGCCTGCTCGGACAACTGAAGGAACAGGTCCGCCAACGCTACCCGCGACTGGCACCTGCCTCCGGCGAAAGGATCTCGCTGTGGCGTGCCGCCGGCTTCCGCCTGGCGCCCTGGCTGGGCGTTTCCGGATCGATCCTGGTCGGCCTGCTGGTTCCGCTCTACAACGGTGTACTCCTGCTGCTGGCGCTGGCCTACCTGAACATCCGCTTCCTGCTGCCCGCCGCGCTGGCCGGGCTGGCCGATGCCGGCGAGCAGCTCGCCGTGCTTCGTGCCCGCCGCGGCAGCCTGTTGCTGTTCGGCCTGCTGATACTGCTCCTGGCGCTGGTGCCGCTGCTCAACCTGCTGCTGCCGGCAGTGCTCGGCGGCGGTACCTGCCACCTGGCCAATCGCGGCCTGGCGCAACTGCGCGGCGAGGCCACGGCAGAGAGTGGCAGCGCCGGCTAGCCTCAAGTAAGCTTGCGCGGTGGAAAACGGGTCGCCCCTGGGCGGCCCGTTTCGTTTACAGCCGCAACAGAGGTCGCCCCATGCCCTGGTTACAAGTTCGCCTGGCCATCACTCCGGAACAGGCCGAAACCTACGAAGACGCCCTGCTCGAAGTCGGTGCCGTCTCCGTGACCTTCATGGACGCCGAAGACCAGCCGATCTTCGAGCCGGACCTCGGTACCACCCCACTGTGGTCGCGCACCCACCTGCTGGCGCTGTTCGAAGCGGACACCGATGAGACCGCCCTGCTCGCCCACCTCGCCTTGCTTACCGGCGGCGACCTGCCCGAGCACCATGTCGAGGAAATCGCCGACCAGGATTGGGAGCGCAGCTGGATGGACAACTTCCAGCCGATGCGTTTCGGCCGCCGCCTGTGGATCGTGCCGAGCTGGCACGCCGCTCCCGAGCCTGGCGCGGTCAATCTGCTGCTCGATCCGGGCCTGGCCTTCGGCACCGGCACCCACCCGACCACCGCGCTGTGCCTGGAATGGCTCGACGGCCAGGAACTGGCCGGCCGGCAAGTACTCGACTTCGGCTGCGGCTCGGGAATCCTCGCCATCGCCGCGCTGCTGCTCGGCGCCGAACGGGCGGTCGGCACCGACATCGATCCACAGGCCCTGGAAGCCTCGCGCGACAATGCCTCGCGCAACGGTATCGAGCCCGCGCGGTTCCCTGTCTACCTGCCGGCGGACCTGCCGCAGCGACAGGCCGATGTGCTGGTCGCCAATATCCTCGCCGGCCCGCTGGTTTCCCTCGCCCCGCAACTGACCGGCCTGGTACGTCCCGGCGGCCTGCTGGCGCTGTCCGGCATCCTCGCCGAGCAGGCCGACGAGGTCCGCGAGGCCTACTCCGCACACTTCGATCTCGACCCGACCGCCGAGCGCGAAGGCTGGATCCGCATCAGCGGCCGCCGCCGCGCCGATTGATGGCGCACCGCCAGCCACCACTGATCCCGCCCCACTGCCTTCGTGCAAGAAGCTTGGGGTAGACTAGCCGCCGGATTTTCCCTACGGATCGCCGCATGAGCGAAAGCGTCATCACCCAATGTCCCCATTGCAGCACCAGTTTCCGCGTCAACGACGCGCAGCTGGGCGCCGCCAATGGCGCGGTCCGCTGCGGCACCTGCCTGAAAGTCTTCAACGCCCTGCAACACCAGGTCGGTGGCGCGCCGCGCGCGAACGCTCCTTCGGCAGCCGAAGCGAAGCCGGCCGCCGCTCCGCCGCCCGCGCCAAGCGTCGCGGCCGCCACCTCGGCCGCGCCCCCGGCAGCGCGCCCGCGCGACGAAACCCTGTGGATCCATGACGATCTCGACCTGGACAGCCTCAACCTCGACGAGGAACTGGCCAAGCTCGACGAGTTCGAGCTGAACCAGGAGTTCTCCAGCATCGAGAAGGCCCCGCGACCGGCGGAAAGCCTGCTGGCGCGCCGCGACGACGAACGCGATCCACACGACGAGCGCTGGGCCGAGGCGCTGATCGCCGATGCCGAACCGGCCCAGCCGGCGCGCGGCAATCCGCGCCAGGAACCGAGCCTCGGCGAACCGCTGGCGGAAGAGCGGGTATCCTTCGTGCCGCTGCGCCGCGCCGAGGATCCGCCGGAACTTCGCCTCAGCCTCGATGACGACGATGACGACCAGCCCAGCCTCGGCAAGCGCCGCAACGGACTGAGCGCCCTGGATGAAGACGACGAGGAAAGCGCCGAGGAACAGTCAGTCGCGCCCCTGGGCAGCGCCCGCAAGCCGGACGAGGCGCCGGTCGAGAGTCTCGACCAGTTGCGCGACGAGCCGCTGCAACTGGCCTGGGAGAAGCCCCGGCGCCAATGGCCGCGGCGTCTCGGCTGGCTGCTGCTGATCCTGCTGGCGCTGGGCGGTCTCGCCGCACAGTACGTCGCCTACCATTTCGACGAGCTGGCGCGCCAGGACGCCTACCGCCCCTGGTTCGCCCAGCTCTGCCCGGAAATCGGCTGCACCCTTCCCTCCAAGGTCGACGTGGAACAGATCAGGAGCAGCAACCTGGTGGTCCGCAGCCATCCCGAATTCAGCGGCGCACTGGTGGTCGACGCGATCATCTACAACCGCGCCAGCTTCTCGCAGCCGTTCCCGCTGCTGGAACTGCGCTTCGCCGACCTCAACGGCCACCTCATCGCCAATCGCCGCTTCAAGCCCGGCGAGTACCTCGGCGGCGAACTGGCCGGACGGACGGAAATGCCGCCACAGGTACCGATCCACGTGTCGCTGGACATCCTCGACCCGGGCCCGAAGGCGGTGAACTACAGCCTGAGCTTCCATTCCCCGGAGTGACCGGAAGGACCTCGCCGGTCGCCGCCGGGCCGCTACGCCCACCCGCTCGCGCGGAGCGCCAGGCGCAAGTGCCGCTCGTCTTCCAACTGTAAGAACTAAGGAACCGGCTGTTCAGAATTTATCCAAAACAGCCTTTATCCGGTCATCCAGAGCGGGTATCATGCCCTCCCTTTTTTCGCAGCACCGCAAGACAGGGAAGCCCCATGTCGGTGGTACGCATCGGCCCATATACACTGCCCAACAGACTGATCCTCGCGCCGATGGCCGGGGTGACCGATCGTCCGTTCCGTCAGCTTTGCCGTCGCCTTGGCGCCGGGATGGTGGTATCGGAGATGGTGACCAGCGACGTCCGCCTGTGGAACAGCCGCAAGTCGCGCCTGCGCCTGATCCACGATGGCGAGGACGAGCCGCGCTCGGTGCAGATCGCCGGCGGCGATCCGGCCATGCTGGCCGAGGCCGCGCAGCGCAATGTGGAACTCGGTGCGCAGATCATCGACATCAACATGGGCTGCCCGGCGAAGAAGGTATGCAACAAGGCAGCGGGGTCCGCCCTGCTGCGGGACGAGGCGCTGGTCGCCGAGATCCTCGATGCCGTGGTCAGGGCGGTCGACGTACCGGTCACCCTGAAGATCCGGACCGGCTGGGACCGGGACAACCGTAACGGCGTCACCGTCGCGAAGCTCGCCGAACAGGCGGGGATCCAGGCTCTTGCGGTACATGGCCGGACCCGCGCCGACCTGTACACCGGGGAGGCGGAGTACGAGACCATCGCGGCGATCAAGCAGGCCGTGTCGATACCGGTGTTCGCCAATGGCGACATCGATTCGCCGGAAAAGGCCAGGAAAGTCATCGAGCAGACCGGGGTGGATGCCCTGCTGATCGGTCGGGCCGCCCAGGGAAGACCGTGGATTTTCCGCGAGATCGACCATTACCTGCGGACCGGCGAGCACCTGCCGGCGGCGCCGCTTCCCGAAGTGCAGAGCATCCTGCTCGAACACCTCGCGGAGCTGCACCTTTTTTATGGGGAAGAAATGGGTGTGCGGATCGCCCGCAAGCATGTGGGGTGGTATCTCGCGACTCTGCCGGGCGCAAGGGAATTCCGCGCCCGGTTCAATCGTTTGCAGGACACGGATGCGCAGTGCGCCAGCGTCAGGCAGTTCTTCGCCGAGCGCCAGAACAACGGAACAGGGGTGGCCGCATGACAACGATGACGACCGAGACTTTAGTGAGTGGAACAACGCCCGTGAGCGACAACGCCAACCTGAAACAGCACCTCACCACGCCGACGCAAGAAGGGCAGACCCTGCGCGACAGCGTGGAGAAGGCATTGCACAACTACTTCGCCCACCTCGAAGGGCAGCCGGTCACGGACGTTTACAACATGGTGCTCTGCGAAGTCGAAGCGCCGCTGCTGGAAACCGTCATGAACCACGTCAAGGGGAACCAGACCAAGGCCTCCGAGCTACTCGGCCTGAACCGCGGGACCCTGCGCAAGAAACTCAAGCAATACGACCTTCTTTAAGAGCGGCGGCGGGCTCCGGCCAAGGGCGCGCGTCCCGGCCGGCACCCGCGGCCGGAAGCCAGCCCTCAGGACCCTTGCAATGACCGACCAAACCACCCGCCTGCCCATCCGCCGCGCGCTGATCAGCGTTTCCGACAAGACCGGCGTCGTCGACTTCGCCCGTGAGCTGGTCGCCCTCGGCGTGGAAATCCTTTCCACCGGCGGCACCTACAAGCTGCTCCGGGACAACGGCATCTCTGCCGTGGAAGTGGCCGACTACACCGGCTTCCCGGAAATGATGGACGGTCGGGTGAAGACCCTGCACCCGAAGGTGCATGGCGGTATCCTCGGTCGCCGCGACCTGGACGGCGCGGTCATGGAGCAGCACGGCATCAAGCCGATCGACCTGGTGGCGGTCAACCTGTATCCCTTCGAGGCCACGGTGGCCAGGCCCGACTGCGACCTGCCTACCGCCATCGAGAACATCGATATCGGCGGGCCGACCATGGTCCGTTCGGCGGCGAAGAACCACAAGGATGTCGCCATCGTGGTCAATGCCGGCGACTACGCCGCCGTGATCGACTCCCTCAAGGCCGGCGGCCTGACCTACGCCCAGCGTTTCGACCTGGCCCTCAAGGCGTTCGAGCACACTTCCGCCTACGACGGCATGATCGCCAACTACCTGGGTACCATCGACCAGACCCGCGACACCCTGGGCACCGCCGACCGCGGCGCCTTCCCGCGCACCTTCAACAGCCAGTTCGTCAAGGCCCAGGAAATGCGCTACGGCGAGAACCCGCACCAGAGCGCGGCGTTCTACGTCGAGGCGAAGAAGGGCGAGGCCAGCGTCTCCACCGCCATCCAGTTGCAAGGCAAGGAGTTGTCGTTCAACAACGTCGCCGACACCGACGCCGCCCTGGAATGCGTGAAGAGCTTCCTCAAGCCGGCCTGCGTGATCGTCAAGCATGCGAACCCCTGCGGCGTCGCCGTGGTGCCGGAAGACGAAGGCGGCATCCGCAAGGCCTACGACCTGGCCTATGCCACCGATAGCGAATCGGCGTTCGGCGGCATCATCGCCTTCAACCGCGAACTGGACGGCGAAACCGCCAAGGCCATCGTCGAGCGCCAGTTCGTCGAGGTGATCATCGCGCCGAAGATTTCCGCCGCCGCCCGCGAGGTGGTCGCCGCCAAGGCCAACGTACGCCTGCTCGAATGCGGCGAATGGCCGGCCGAGCGCGCCCCGGGCTGGGACTTCAAACGGGTCAACGGAGGCCTGCTGGTACAGAGTCGCGACATCGGCATGATCAAGGCCGAGGACCTGAAGATCGTCACTCGCCGCGCGCCCACCGAGCAGGAGATCCACGACCTGATCTTCGCCTGGAAGGTGGCCAAGTTCGTCAAGTCCAACGCCATCGTCTACGCCAGGAACCGCCAGACCGTCGGCGTCGGCGCCGGCCAGATGAGCCGGGTCAACTCCGCCCGCATCGCCGCGATCAAGGCCGAGCACGCTGGCCTGGAAGTGAAAGGCGCGGTGATGGCTTCCGACGCCTTCTTCCCGTTCCGCGACGGCATCGACAACGCGGCCAAGGCCGGCATCACCGCGGTGATCCAACCGGGCGGCTCGATGCGCGACAACGAAGTGATCGCGGCGGCCGACGAGGCGGATATCGCGATGGTGTTCACCGGCATGCGCCATTTCCGCCATTGAGTATCACGGCGGCTGAGCGCGATGCGGTCGGCCGCCCTACCCACGAATTTCACGCAGGGCGGATAACGCGGCGCGTTACCCGCCGTTGCGCCAGGAGAACCCCATGAACGTACTCATCATCGGCAGCGGCGGTCGCGAACATGCCCTGGCCTGGAAAGTCGCCCAGGACCCGCGCGTGGCGAAGGTCTTCGTCGCCCCGGGCAACGCCGGCACCGCCACCGAGGCCAAGTGCGAGAACGTCGCCATCGACGTGCTGGCCCTGGAGCAACTGGCCGACTTCGCCGCGAAGAACGTCCAGTTGACCATCGTCGGTCCCGAGGCGCCGCTGGTGGCAGGCGTGGTCGACCTGTTCCGCGAGCGCGGCCTGGATATCTTCGGCCCGACCGCCGGCGCCGCCCAGCTGGAAGGCTCGAAGGCCTTCACCAAGGACTTCCTCGCCCGCCACCGGATTCCCACCGCCGCCTATCGCAACTTCACCGAGGTCGAGCCGGCCCTGGCCTACCTGCGCGAGCAGGGTGCGCCCATCGTCATCAAGGCCGATGGCCTGGCCGCGGGCAAGGGCGTGATCGTCGCCATGAACCTGGACGAAGCCGAAGCCGCCGTGCGCGACATGCTCGCCGGCAATGCCTTCGGCGACGCCGGCTCGCGCGTGGTGATCGAGGAGTTCCTCGATGGCGAGGAGGCCAGCTTCATCGTCATGGTCGACGGCAAGAACGTGCTGCCGATGGCCACCAGCCAGGACCACAAGCGCGTCGGCGATGGCGACAGCGGGCCGAACACCGGCGGCATGGGCGCCTACTCGCCGGCACCGGTGGTCACCGCCGAGGTCCACCAGCGGGTGCTGGACGAAGTGATCTACCCGACGGTGCGCGGCATGGCCGAGGAAGGCAACGTCTATACCGGCTTCCTCTATGCCGGCCTGATGATCGACAAGAGCGGCGCGCCCAAGGTCATCGAATTCAACTGCCGCTTCGGCGACCCGGAAACCCAGCCGATCATGGTCCGCCTGGAGTCCTCCCTGGTCCTGCTGGTCGAGGCCGCCCTGGCCAAGGCGCTGGACAAGGTCGAGGCGACCTGGGACCCGCGTCCGACCGTAGGCGTGGTACTGGCCGCCGGCGGCTATCCGGGCGACTACGCCAAGGGCGAGGTCATCGAAGGCCTGGCCGAGGCCGCCGCGCTGGACGGCAAGGTGTTCCACGCCGGCACCGCGCTGAAGGATGGCCAGGTGGTCACCTCCGGCGGCCGCGTGCTCTGCGCTACCGCCATCGGCGAGAGCGTGTCCGCCGCCCAGCAACAGGCCTATCGCCTGGCCGAGAAGATCCGCTGGAACGGCTGCTTCTACCGCAAGGACATCGGCTACCGTGCCATCGCCCGCGAGCGCGGCGAGTCCTGACCCGGCCCGAGGCCGCGGGCGCTGCACGGCGCTTCCGCGGCCTATGCCGTTGCCACGGCCACTTGTCTATAATCCGGCCATTCACCTTCGAAGGGACTTCGCCGTGGTACGGCTTCGGATCGCCATAGGACTACTCGTCAGCTTCCTGCTGCTTCTGCTCGGTCCGATGTCGCCGGCGGTCGCGGACGACTCCGGCGTTTCCAGCGTTCCCCTGCAAACCACCGCCACTACCCCCAGCGCCAACCAGAACTGGCGCCTGCTGCGCGACGAGAGCGCGCAACTGCGGATCGCCGACGTCCTCCAGCGCAAGGAGCAGTTCCGCCCACTGGCCAAGCGCTCCTTCATCTTCCCCGCCAGCACCCAGGCGGTCTGGCTGCAAGTCCAGCTTCCCGCGCAGAAGGTGCCGAGCTGGCTGTGGATCTTCGCCCCGCGGGTGCAGTACCTGGACTACTACCTGGTGCAGGACGGGCAACTGGTGCGGGACCAGCACACCGGCGAGTCGCGACCGTTCCAGGAGCGCCCGCTGCCCTCGCGCTCCTACCTGTTCTCGCTGCCGGTCGACGGCAGGCCGATGACCCTGTACGTGCGGATGACCTCCAACCATCCGCTGATGGCCTGGTTCGACCAGATCAACGAAGCCGGCCTGGTCGGCCTGGAGAAGCCCGCCTACGCGTTCGGCATGCTGCTCGGCGGCATGCTCCTGCTGCTGATGTACAACCTGATCCGCTTCGCCTACTCGCGCAGCGCCAGCAGCCTGTGGCTGGCGGCGGTGCACGCGGCGCTGGCGGTCTGCGCCGCGGCGAACCTTGGGCTGGTGGCGTTCTGGCTGCCGGGACTCAAGTTCAACCAGTCGCTGACCGCCGACCTCGGCGCCCTCGGCGCCGCGGTGAGTCTGCTGTGGTTCGCCTGCAGCTTCTTCCGCGGCACTGCGGAAAGCCGCCTGAACCGCCTCCTGCAAGGCGAGGCGCTGTTGATCCTGGCGGTCGGCGCGATCATCGCCTTCACCCAGCAACTCTGGTTCAGCTGGCTGATCTACCTGCTGGTGATCCTCAGTTCGCTCAGCGTCCCGCTGGTCGCGGCCTGGCACTGGTATCGCGGCTACCAGCCGGCGCGCCTGATCGTTGCCGGGATGATCGTGTTCAACGCCGGCTTCATGGTGTTCCTGCCGGTACTGTTCGGCACCAAGCAACTCGATCCGGGCTGGCTGGTGCTCGGCGTGTTCAGCTTCGCCACCCTCGCCGGGCTGGTCCTGAGCGTCTCGCTCACCGAACGCCAGCGGCTGATCCAGCAGCTCAACCTGCAACAGCGCACCAGCGAGGCGGCGCACACCGCGGAATTGCAGACCAAGGCCGAGTTCCTGGCCAAGATCAGCCACGAGATCCGCACGCCCATGAACGGCGTGCTGGGGATGACCGAACTGCTCCTCGGCACCCCGTTGTCGGCGAAGCAGCGCGACTACGTGCAGACCATCCACAGCGCCGGCAACGAGCTGCTCACGCTGATCAACGAGATCCTCGACATCTCCAAGCTGGAGTCCGGGCAGATCGAGCTGGACGAAGTGCAGTTCGACCTCAACGCGCTGATCGAGGACTGCCTGGATATCTTCCGGGTCAAGGCCGAGCAACAGCGCATCGAGCTGATCAGCTTCACCCAGCCGCAGGTGCCGCGGGTCATCGGCGGCGATCCGACGCGCCTGCGCCAGGTGGTCCTGAGCCTGCTGGACAACGCGTTCAAGCAGACCGAGGAAGGCGAGATCCTGCTGGTGGTGGCCCTCGACGACCAAGGCGAGACGCCGCGCCTGCGCATCGCCGTGCAGGACAGCGGCCACCCGTTCGACGCCAAGGAGCGCGAGGCGCTGCTCACCGCCGAGCTGCACAGCGGCGACTTCCTTTCCGCCAGCAAGCTCGGCAGCCACCTCGGCCTGATCATCGCCCGCCAACTGGTGCGGCTGATGGGCGGGGAGTTCGGCATCCAGTCCGGCAGCAGCCAGGGCACCACCCTGTCGCTGACCCTGCCGCTCGACCCGCAGCAGCTGGAGAACCCCACCGCCGATCTCGACGGCCCGCTGCAGGGCGCCCGGCTGCTGGTGGTGGACGACAACGAAACCTGCCGCAAGGTGCTGGTGCAGCAGTGCAGCGGCTGGGGCCTGAACGTCAGCGCGGTGTCGTCCGGCAAGGAGGCGCTGGCCCAGTTGCGCACCAAGGCGCACCTGCGCGAGTACTTCGACGTGGTCCTGCTCGACCAGGACATGCCCGGCATGACCGGCATGCAACTGGCGGCGAAGATCAAGGAAGACCCCAACCTCAACCACGACATCCTGCTGATCATGCTCACCGGGATCAGCAACGCGCCGAGCAAGATCATCGCCCGCAACGCCGGGATCAAGCGCATCCTGGCCAAGCCGGTGGCCGGCTACACGCTGAAGGCGACCCTCGCCGACGAACTCGCCCAGCGCGGCGTCAGCGGCGTCACCAACTACCTGCAACCGGCCAAGGAAGCGCAGGCGCCGAGCCTGCCGAGCGATTTCCGGATCCTCGTCGCCGAAGACAACAGCATCTCCACCAAGGTCATCCGCGGCATGTTGAACAAGCTCAACCTCCAGCCGGACACCGCCAGCAACGGCCAGGAAGCGCTCAGCGCGATGAAGGCGACCCAGTACGACCTGGTGCTGATGGACTGCGAGATGCCGGTTCTCGACGGCTTCTCCGCCACCGAGCAGCTCCGCGCCTGGGAAGCCCACGAACAGCGCCCGCATACCCCGGTGGTGGCGCTCACCGCGCACATCCTCAGCGAACACAAGGAACGCGCGCGGCTGGTCGGCATGGACGGGCACATGGCCAAGCCGGTGGAGCTGTCGCAATTGCGCGAGCTGATCGCCTACTGGGTCGGCGAACGCGACCGTCGCCGCCAGGGCGACGCCCTGCCCTCCTGAGGACAGCGACGCTCTCCGGCGCTGCACCCGGTCTCCGCCACGGCGGATAACCGCACACGGTTGTTCGCCCTACGCTCCGGTGGTCCCGCCTCCCGTAGGGCGCATAACGCCAACGGCGTTATCCGCCGATACCGCCACTTCCGCCACGGCGGATAACCGCACGCGGTTATACGCCCTACGCCCCGATGGTCCCGCCTCCCGTAGGGCGCATAACGCCAACGGCGTTATCCGCCGACACCCTGCCTCGTTGTCACATGCCACGCGAACCGGCATATTGCCAACCCGCCGGACATCGCGCCGGCCCGTCGCACGCTATGCTCATGCCCACCCCCGGACCGGAAGCGCCTCCATGCATTTGCTGTTCAGCGTCTACCTGAAGATGCTGGTGCTCTATAGCCCCTTCTTCGTGCTGTCCTGCTTCATCAGCCTCAGCCGCGGCTTCGGCCCGCGCGACCGCAAGCGCATGGCCTGGCGGGTGGCCCTGGCGGCGCTGATCGCCAGCGTCGCGCTGTACCTGTTCGGCCGCTACATCTTCATCCTCTTCGGCATCACCGCCGACGCCTTCCGCATCGGCGCCGGCAGCGTGCTGTTCATCTCCGCGCTGGGCATGGCCCAGGGCCGCGCGGCGGTGCAGAGCGACAACGTGCAGCAGGACGTGACCATCGTCCCGCTGACCATTCCTCTCACCGTCGGCCCCGGCACCATCGGCGCGCTGCTGGTGATGGGCGTCGGCCAGGGCTGGGAGGCCAAGCTGATCTCCCTGGTGGCGATCTTCCTCGCCTGCCTGACCCTCGGCACCACGCTCTATCTTTCCGACCGCATCGAACGCCTGCTTGGCGACCAGGGGCTACAGATCGTCAGTCGCCTGATGGGCCTGTTCGTCTGCGCACTGGCGGCGCAGATCATCGTCACCGGCCTGAAGGGTTCGCTGTTCCCAGGCTGAGCGCACCAGCCTGAGGCGGACGCCCTGGATGCCGTACCCGGACGCACCGCGATGGTGCCATGGAGGAGCGGCGGCGCTCCCAGGGATGCGCCGCCGGCGATAGAGAGGGAGGTCAGCGCGACGCCTGCCCTTCCGGAGCCCACGGCACCTTCTCCGTCGATATCCGGCGAAAACCCGTTGAAAACGCCGCCTTCCCCGGCATAGCCAGGCCTGCTCGGCATGCTTTCCCGGAGACTCGCGGCGTCTTTTCGCCGACCGATACCGGCCAGCGCCAAGAAGAGGCACAGCCTTTGCTCTGGAGCCTCGACGAAGAGATCCAGGCCGCAGTGCGCACCCCGCCGTCCACCGGACGGATGCCCGACGACAAGCACGACGCCTCCTGAAAACTGCCGCCCCGACCGCTGGTGAATGGAGAACAACACCAATGAAACGTCGCAGTCTGCTCAAGGCCTTCACGCTGTCCGCGTCCATCGCTTCCATGGGCCTGTCCTGGTCCATCCAGGCCGCCGAAACCATCAAGGTCGGCATCCTCCACTCGCTGTCCGGGACCATGGCGATCTCCGAGACCTCGCTGAAGGACATGGCCCTGATGACCATCGACGAGATCAACGCCAAGGGCGGGGTCAACGGCAAGAAGCTGGAGGCGGTGGTGGTCGATCCCGCGTCGAACTGGCCGCTGTTCGCGGAAAAGGCCCGCCAGTTGCTGACCCAGGACAAGGTCGCGGTGGTCTTCGGTTGCTGGACCTCGGTGTCGCGCAAATCCGTGTTGCCGGTGTTCGAGGAACTCAACGGATTGCTGTTCTACCCGGTCCAGTACGAGGGCGAGGAACTCTCGCCGAACGTCTTCTATACCGGCGCGGCGCCGAACCAGCAGGCGATCCCGGCGGTGGAGTACCTGATGAGCGAGGACGGCGGCGGCGCCAGGCGCTTCTTCCTGCTCGGCACCGACTATGTCTACCCGCGCACCACCAACAAGATCCTGCGCGCCTTCCTGCGCAGCAAGGGCGTGGACGACAAGGACATCCAGGAGGTCTACACGCCGTTCGGCCACAGCGACTACCAGACCATCGTCGCCGACATCAAGAAGTTCGCCGCAGGCGGCAAGACCGCGGTGGTCTCCACCGTCAACGGCGACTCCAACGTGCCCTTCTACAAGGAACTGGCCAACCAGGGCCTGGAAGCCACCGAGGTGCCGGTGGTGGCCTTCTCCGTAGGCGAGGAAGAACTGCGCGGCATCGACACCAAGCCGCTGGTCGGCAACCTCGCGGCATGGAACTACTTCGAGTCGGTGAGCAATCCGGTCAACGAGAAGTTCGTCGCCGACTGGAAAGCCTACGCCAAGGCGAAGAACCTGCCGAACTACGCCACCGCGGTGACCAACGACCCCATGGAAGCCACCTACGTCGGCATCCACATGTGGGCGCAGGCCGTGGAAAAGGCCGGCAGCACCGAGGTCGACAAGGTTCGCGAGGCGATGGCCGGGCAACGCTTCAAGGCGCCATCCGGCTACACGCTGGTCATGGACAAGAGCAACCACCACCTGCACAAGCCGGTGATGATCGGCGAGATCCAGGACGACGGCCAGTTCGAAGTGGTCTGGAAGACCCCCGAGCCGCTTCGCGCGCAACCCTGGAGCCCGTTCATCCCGGGCAACGAGAAGAAGCCGGAGCATGCGCTGAAGAGCAACTGAGTTCTGCCGTGAAGAACCCTGCTCCCCTGACCAGGCGTTCCCCTGAACGGAACGGGAACGCCCCGGTCGCGCGCCGAACGGCCCCCTCGCCCTTCAGGGAGAGGGCGGGGGAGAGGGGCAACGACCGGCCACACCGCACGTCGCCCAGGAACCCCAGCATGCCCCTTGCCCTCCTCACCCGCCCGCTCCAGGCCTGTGTCCTGGTCCTGGCCACCCTTCTCGCAGTGGCGGCCCACGCCGGACCGGCGCAGGACTTCGCCGCTGCCGACAACGGCGCTCGCGCCCACCTGCTCGAACACTGGGCGGCGACGCCCGACGCCGGTCGCCTGGCCTTTCTCGAAGCGCTGCGCCACAACCGCATTGCGCTGGACAGCCGCCAGCAGCCATTCCTCCTCGGCGCCGACCAGCGTTTCCAGGCCGCCGAAGGCGACGCCCTGCCGGACGGCGAGCCGAAGCCGCTGCGCCTGAACAATCGCCTGCGCGGCCTGCTCAACACCGCCCTGGCCAGCCACCAGTTGGTGGCCAACGAAGTACCGCTGCGGCTGGCCGCCGCGCAGCAGTTGCAGAAGACCGCCAAGGCCGCGCAACGGCCGCTGCTCGAAGCGCGCCTGCGGATCGAGAGCGACGCTGGCGTGAAGGAAGCCCTCGGCCTGGCCCTGGCCAACCTGCAACTCGGCGATCCCGACCCGGCGCTACGCCTTTCCGCCGTGCGCCTGCTCGGCGAGTCCGGCGATCCGCTGGCGCGAACCCGCCTGGAGAACCTGCTCGACCCGGCGGTAGAACCGGAGGAAGGCGTGCGCATCGCCGCCGCCACCAGCCTGGCCCAGGTCAAGCGCCGGCTGCTGGTCGGCGACCTGCTCGGCCAGGCCTTCAGCGGCCTGTCGCTGGGCTCGATCCTGTTGCTCGCGGCGCTCGGCCTGGCGATCACCTACGGCCTGCTCGGGGTGATCAACATGGCCCACGGCGAAATGCTCATGCTCGGCGCCTACTCCACCTACGTGGTGCAACTGCTGTTCCAGCGCCTGGCGCCGGAATGGCTGGCGCTCTACCCGTTGCTGGCGCTACCGGTGGCGTTCTGCGTCAGCGCCGCCATCGGCATGGCCCTGGAGCGCACGGTGATCCGCCATCTCTACGGCCGGCCGCTGGAAACCCTTCTCGCCACCTGGGGCATCAGCCTGGTGCTGATCCAACTGGTACGGGTGCTGTTCGGCGCGCAGAACGTCGAGGTAGCCAACCCGGCCTGGCTGTCCGGCGGCATCCAGGTGCTGCCGAACCTGGTGCTGCCGTGGAACCGCATCGTCATCATCGGCTTCGCCCTGTTCGTCCTGCTCCTCACCTGGCTGCTGCTGAACCGCACGCGGCTCGGCCTGAACGTCCGCGCGGTGACCCAGAACCGCAACATGGCGGCCTGCTGCGGGGTGCCCACAGGGCGCGTGGACATGCTCGCCTTCGGTCTCGGCTCGGGCATCGCCGGGCTCGGCGGGGTGGCCCTGTCGCAGGTCGGCAACGTCGGCCCGGACCTCGGTCAGGGCTACATCATCGACTCCTTCCTGGTGGTGGTGCTCGGCGGCGTAGGCCAACTCGCCGGCAGCGTCCTCGCCGCCTTCGGCCTCGGCGTGGCGAACAAGATCCTCGAACCGCAGATCGGCGCGGTGCTGGGCAAGATCCTGATCCTCGCGCTGATCGTCCTGTTCATCCAGAAACGCCCGCAGGGACTGTTCGCCCTGAAAGGGAGGGTCATCGATTGAACCAGCCACTCACCGTCACCCTCGCCCGCAAGGCCGGCGGCCGCGTCACCGCTATCGCGCTCGGCGCAGCCTTCGCCACGCTGCTGGCCATGCCGCTGCTGCACCTGCTGCCGGCGGACAGCGCGCTGCACCTCTCGGCCTACAGCCTGACCCTGACCGGCAAGATCCTCTGCTACGCCATCGTCGCCCTCGCCCTCGACCTGGTCTGGGGCTACGCCGGCCTGCTGTCCCTCGGCCACGGGCTGTTCTTCGCCCTCGGCGGCTACGCCATGGGCATGTACCTGATGCGCCAGGCTTCCGGCGACAGCCTGCCGGCGTTCATGACCTTCCTTTCCTGGAACGAACTGCCCTGGTACTGGGCCGGCACCCAGCACTTCCTCTGGGCGCTGTGCCTGGTGGTGCTGGTGCCCGGCGCGCTGGCCTTCGCCTTCGGCTACTTCGCCTTCCGCTCACGGATCCGCGGCGTGTACTTCTCGATCATGACCCAGGCCCTGACCTTCGCCGGCATGCTGCTGTTCTTCCGCAACGAGACCGGTTTCGGCGGCAACAACGGCTTCACCGACTTCCGCAGCATCCTCGGCTTCCCGATCACCGCGCCGGGCACCCGCGCCGCCCTGTTCCTCGCCACCGTCGCGCTGCTCGCGGCCAGCCTGCTGCTCGGCTGGCGCCTGGCGCGGAGCAAGTTCGGCCGGGTCCTCACCGCGCTGCGCGACGCCGAGAACCGCCTGATGTTCTGCGGCTACGACCCGCGCGGCTACAAGCTCTTCGTCTGGACCCTGAGCGCGGTGCTCTGCGGCCTCGCCGGCGCGCTGTTCGTGCCGCAGGTGGGGATCATCAACCCCAGCGAGATGTCGCCGACCAACTCCATCGAGGCCGCCGTCTGGGTCGCCCTCGGCGGACGCGGCACCCTGCTCGGCCCGCTGCTCGGCGCCGGCGTGGTGAACGGCGCGAAGAGCTGGTTCACCGTGGCCTTCCCGGAGTACTGGCTGTTCTTCCTCGGCGCGCTGTTCATCGTCGTCACCCTGTACCTGCCGCGCGGCCTGCTCGGCCTGCTGCGCAAGGAGAAGGAGCAATGAGAGCCACCCCGCACCTGATGCTCGAACCGGCCTTCCACCCCGGCCTCGATACCGCCGGCAGCGGCCGCGACGCCATCGGCCTGGGCGCCGCCACCAGCGGCCGGCTGGATGCGCGCCACGGCACCATCCTCAGCCTGGAAGACATCAACGTCAGCTTCGACGGCTTCAAGGCCCTGCGCGACCTGACCCTGTACATCGGCGTCGGCGAATTGCGCTGCATCATCGGCCCCAACGGCGCCGGCAAGACCACCCTGATGGACGTGATCACCGGCAAGACCCGCCCGCAGAGCGGCACCGCGTATTTCGGCGACACCCTCGACCTGACCCGCATGAGCGAGGTGCAGATCGCCCAGGCCGGGATCGGCCGCAAGTTCCAGAAGCCCACGGTGTTCGAGGCCCTGAGCGTGTTCGAGAACCTCGAACTGGCGCAGAGGGCCGACAAGTCGGTGTGGGCCAGCCTGCGCGCGCGGCTCGACGGCACGCAGAGGGAACGCATCGAGGAGGTGCTCGCCACCATCCGCCTGCTGGAGTCGCGGCAGCGTCCGGCGGGTTTGCTGTCCCACGGCCAGAAGCAGTTCCTCGAGATCGGCATGCTGCTGGTGCAGGAACCGCAGTTGCTGCTGCTCGACGAGCCGGTGGCGGGCATGACCGATGCCGAGACCGAATTCACCGCCGAGCTGTTCAAGTCCCTGGCGCGCAAGCACTCGCTGATGGTGGTGGAGCACGACATGGGTTTCGTCGGCAGCATCGCCGACCATGTCACCGTGCTGCACCAGGGCCACGTGCTGGCCGAGGGCTCGCTGGCGGAGGTACAGGCCGACGAACAGGTGATCGAGGTCTACCTCGGTCGCTGACGCCAGCCATCCGCTCGGCGGGTAGCGCCTGCCAAGTGGCGCCCGTCGCGCAGGGCGAATGACCGCTCGCGGTTATCCGCCGAGCGAGGTTGGGGAATCGCAGTGAAGAACCATCACGGGACAAATGGAAGAGAACCATGCTGCAAGTCGACAAGCTCCACCAGTACTACGGCGGTAGCCATATCCTCCGTGGCCTGAGCTTCGAGGCGAAGGTCGGCGAGGTAACCTGCCTGCTCGGTCGCAACGGGGTGGGCAAGACCACCCTGCTGCGCTGCCTGATGGGCCTGGTCCCGGCCCGCGAGGGCCAGGTCGCCTGGGAAGGCCGTTCGCTCAGCGGTCTCAGGCCGCACCAGCGGGTCCGCGCCGGGATCGCCTACGTGCCGCAGGGACGGGAAATCTTCCCCCGGCTGACGGTGGAAGAGAACCTGCTGATGGGACTGTCCCGTTTCAGCGCCAGGGACGCCCGGGCGGTGCCGGACTTCATCTACGAGCTGTTCCCGGTCCTGCGCGAAATGAAACAGCGCCGCGGCGGCGACCTCTCCGGCGGCCAGCAGCAGCAACTGGCGATCGGCCGCGCCCTGGCCAGCCAGCCGCGACTGCTGATCCTCGACGAACCCACGGAAGGCATCCAGCCATCGGTGATCAAGGAGATCGGCGCGGTCGTCCGCAGCCTGGCGGCGCGCGGCGACATGGCGATCCTGCTGGTCGAGCAGTTCTACGACTTCGCCGCCGAACTGGCCGACCAATACCTGGTGATGGCGCGCGGCGAGATCGTCCAGCAGGGCCGCGGCCGCGACATGGAGAACGAGGGCGTGCGCGGGCTGGTGGCGATTTGAACGGACTGGGACACACTGCCGCTGGCGCAACCGGGGCCTGCACTGGCAATCTCTATGCCCTCGTCTTTCCGCAGGAGGTCGAAATGACCGTCACTCTGCGCCCGGCCGTCCAGGCCGACGCGGGCTTCGCCGCGCTCTGCGTCGCCGCCGCCTATGCCCCGTGGATCGCGGTAATCGGCCGCAAGCCCTGGCCGATGACCCAGGACTACCACGAGGTGATCGCCAGCGACCGGGTCCTCATCGCCGAGCACGACGGCCAGCCGGTCGGCCTGCTGGTGACCCGGGAAACCGCCGACGGCTTCCTCGTCGACAACCTCGCCGTGCTTCCCGAATGCAAGGGCCGGGGCATCGGCCGACAACTGCTGGAGCGCGCCGAGCGCGACGCGACGAGCCTCGGCTACCGCTCGCTGTACCTCTACACCAACGAGCGGATGACGGAAAACATCGCGCTCTACGCCAGGGTCGGCTACCTCGAATACGAACGCCGCCAGGAAGAGGGATTCCGCCGCGTGTTCATGCGCAAGGCCCTGGCCTGACCCGACCGATGACCGCCGCCCTCCCCGACCTGAGCTTCCACCCCGCCTGGCACGCCCAGCTGGAGCTGGCCTACGCCCGCGCCGGCGACGCCACCCGCCCGGTGACGCGGCGCCACACCGGACCGCTGCGGGTGCAGAAGCACCTCTACGCCGAAGGCCCGGAAGTCTGCCAGCACATCCTCGTGCATCCGCCCGGCGGCATCGCCGGCGGCGACAGCCTGGCCTTCGACGTGCGCCTCGGCGAACGCGCCTGGGCCCAGCTCACCAGCCCCGGCGCGGCCAAGTGGTACCGCGCCGCCTGCCCGTCGCGGCAGACCCTGGAGATCCACCTGGAGCCCGGCGCCACCCTGGAATGGCTGCCGCAGGAAACCATCGTCTTCGCCGGCGCCCAGGCCGAACTGGAAACCCGTATCCAGCTGCGCGGCGACGCCCGCCTGTTCTACTGGGACATGGTCGCGCTCGGCCGCCCGGCCAGCGGCGAGCGCTTCGCCAGCGGCCACTTCGTCGCGGCCCTGGACATCCGTCGCGACGACCGCCTGCTCTGGCACGAGCGCCAGCGCATCGACGGCGGCGACCGCCTGCTCGACTCGCCGATCGGCCTCGCCGGGCATCCGGTGCTGGCGACCCTGGTCGCCAGCGGCGAGATCGACACCGACCTGCTGCAACGCTGCCGCGCGCTCCCCTGCGCCGGCCGCGGCAACCTCAGCCAGTTGCCCGGAGGCCTGCTGGTGGCGCGCTGCCTGGCCGACGAGGCACTGCACGCGCGAGCCTGGCTGATCGAACTCTGGCGCCTGCTGCGGCCGGCGCTGCTCGGCCGCGAGGCCGTTCCCCCACGCATCTGGAGTACCTGAGATGGACTTGTCCCCCCGCGAGAAAGACAAGCTGCTGATCTTCACCGCCGGCCTGCTCGCCGAGCGCCGGCTGGCGCGCGGTCTCAAGCTGAACTACCCGGAGGCGGTGGCGCTGATCTCCGCCGCCCTGCTGGAGGGCGCGCGCGACGGCCGCAGCGTCGCCGAGCTGATGCACTACGGCACCACCCTGCTGAACCGCGAGCAGGTGATGGAGGGCGTGCCGGAGATGATCCCGGACATCCAGGTGGAAGCCACCTTCCCCGACGGCACCAAGCTGGTGACCGTCCACCAGCCCATCGCCTGAGGCCGGCCATGAGCGCTTCGATCCGCGACGCCGGCGTCGCCGACCTGCCCGGCATCCTCGCCATCTACAACGACGCCGTGGGCAATACCACGGCGATCTGGAACGAAACCCCGGTGGACCTGGCCAACCGCCAGGCCTGGTTCGACACCCGCGCCCGCCAGGGCTACCCGATCCTGGTGGCGAGCGACGCCGCCGGCGAAGTGCTCGGCTACGCCTCCTACGGCGACTGGCGGCCCTTCGAGGGCTTCCGCGGCACCGTCGAGCACTCCGTCTACGTGCGCGACGACCAGCGCGGCAAAGGCCTCGGCGTGCAACTGCTGCAGGCGCTGATCGAACGTGCGCGGGCACAGGGCCTGCACGTCATGGTGGCCGCCATCGAAAGCGGCAATGCCGCCTCGATCGGCCTGCACCGGCGCCTCGGCTTCGAGATCAGCGGGCAGATGCCGCAGGTGGGCCAGAAGTTCGGCCGCTGGCTCGACCTGACCTTCATGCAACTGAACCTCGACCCGACGCGCAGCGCGCCCTGAGCCCAAGGAGCCCCCATGATCCCCGGTGAATACGACATCCAGCCCGGCGATATCGAACTCAACGCCGGCCGCCGCACCCTCGCCCTGAGCGTGGCGAACACCGGCGACCGGCCGATCCAGGTCGGCTCGCACTACCACTTCTTCGAGGTCAACGACGCCCTCGCCTTCGACCGTCCGGCCACCCGAGGCATGCGCCTGAACATTGCCGCCGGCACCGCGGTGCGCTTCGAACCGGGGCAGAGCCGCGAGGTGGAGCTGGTGGAAATCGGCGGCGGACGGCGGGTATACGGCTTCGCCGGGCGGGTGATGGGGGACCTCTAGGGCCCGTTCCCAACTGGCCAGGTCCGAGGAAAGACAGCGAACACCGACGATCGCCAAAGGAGCGTTCGATGAAAATCAGCAGACAAGCCTACGCCGACATGTTCGGCCCCACCGTCGGCGACCGCGTGCGCCTGGCCGACACCGACCTGTGGCTGGAGGTGGAACGGGACTTCACCGTCTATGGCGAGGAAGTGAAGTTCGGCGGCGGCAAGGTCATCCGCGACGGCATGGGCCAGAGCCAGCTGGGCGCGGCGCAGGTGGTCGACACGGTGATCACCAATGCGCTGATCCTCGACCACTGGGGCGTGGTCAAGGCCGACGTCGGTCTCAAGGACGGGCGCATCCAGGCCATCGGCAAGGCCGGCAACCCGGACATCCAGCCCGGGGTGAACATCGCCATCGGCGCCGGCACCGAGGTGATCGCCGGCGAGGGCATGATCCTCACCGCCGGCGGCATCGACACGCACATCCACTTCATCTGCCCGCAGCAGATCGAAGAGGCGCTGATGAGCGGGGTCACCACCATGATCGGTGGCGGCACCGGCCCCGCCGCCGGGACCAACGCCACCACCTGCACCTCCGGTCCCTGGCACATGGCGCGGATGCTCCAGGCCGCCGACGCCTTCCCGATGAACATCGGCTTCACCGGCAAGGGCAACGCCAGCCTGCCGCTGCCGCTGGAGGAGCAGGTGCTCGCCGGCGCCATCGGCCTTAAGCTGCACGAGGACTGGGGCAGCACCCCGGCGGCGATCGACAACTGCCTGGAGGTCGCCGAGCGCCACGACATCCAGGTGGCGATCCATACCGACACCCTCAACGAATCCGGCTTCGTCGAGACCACCCTCGGCGCCTTCAAGGGCCGCACCATCCACACCTACCACACCGAGGGCGCCGGCGGCGGCCACGCACCGGACATCATCAAGGCCTGCGGCTTCGCCAACGTGCTGCCCAGCTCGACCAACCCGACCCGGCCGTTCACCCGCAATACCATCGACGAGCACCTGGACATGCTGATGGTCTGCCACCACCTCGACCCGGCCATCGCCGAGGACGTGGCCTTCGCCGAGTCGCGCATCCGCCGCGAGACCATCGCCGCCGAGGACATCCTCCACGACCTCGGCGCGTTCAGCATGATCAGCTCCGATAGCCAGGCCATGGGCCGGGTCGGCGAAGTGATCACGCGCACCTGGCAGACCGCCGACAAGATGAAGCGCCAGCGCGGCCGCCTCGACGGCGACGGCGCGCGCAACGACAACTTCCGCGCCAGGCGCTACATCGCCAAGTACACCATCAACCCGGCGATCACCCACGGCATCAGCCACGAAGTGGGTTCCATCGAGCCCGGCAAGTGGGCCGACCTGGTGCTCTGGCGCCCGGCCTTCTTCGGCGTCAAGCCGAGCCTGATCCTCAAGGGCGGAGCCATCGCCGCCAGCCTGATGGGCGACGTCAACGGCTCGATCCCCACCCCGCAGCCGGTGCATTACCGGCCGATGTTCGCCAGCTACGCCGGCAGCCGCCACGCCACCAGCCTGACCTTCGTCAGCCAGGCCGCCTTCGCCGCCGGCGTGCCGGAGCAGCTCGGCCTGCGCAAGGCCATCGGCGTGGCCAGGGGCTGTCGCGACGTGCGGAAGACCGACCTGATCCACAACGGCTACCTGCCGACCATCGAGGTCGACGCGCAGAACTACCAGGTACGCGCCGACGGCCAGTTGCTCTGGTGCGAACCGGCGGACGTGCTGCCGATGGCGCAGCGCTATTTCCTGTTCTGATTCCCACGCGACGGGTCCCGGCGCCACGCCGGGACGTCGACCGCTCCGTTCGGACAGCTTGGCTTGTCGGCGCTAGCGGCGACAATGGCGCCTCCCCGCAGCCACTGGTAGTCCGCCCATGTCGTCATCGCCTCGCCACGCCTCCGCCACCACGCCGCTCCTGGTCAAGGCCTTCCGGGCGGCAGCCGCCATCGTGGTGAGCTACTTCCTCTACTGGACCTACCAGCTCTACCAGTACGGCGAGATTCCCATCAGCAAGAAGGACGTGATGCTGCGCCAAGCCATCCTCGCGCGCTTTCCGGCGGACTACGAGGTGGAGATCAAGGGCGCCGACCTGCTCGGCTTCGGCGAGAAATTCCTGGTTGCCTACGGCAATCGGCGCTTCGTCGGCAAGGCCTTCGCCATGGACGACCAGGTCATCGAGCGCCTGGAGCGGAACCAGGGACGGACCAACCTGCCGCTGGTGAAGGTGTTCTACATCGCCGAACCCGGCCTCCTCTCCTCGCTGCTCAACCTCTCCCCGTTCCTGGACATCCAGAAGAACATGGTCGAGCTGAGCCTCCGGGAATACCGGAAGATCCAGTTGGTCCCCTTCGATCCGGACGCGAAGCGGAAACCGCGCGAGCAGTTCGAAACCGATTATGCCTTCCCCCAACTGTTCAGCCTCAGCCAACTGGAAGTCGCCGACTACGACGGCGACGGCCGCGACGAACTGCGCCTGGGCTACCTGTCCTACTCCGGCGGCTCGGGAGGGACGCGCTGGTCGGTCATCTACGATATGAAGGACGGCAGGCTGGCCGCCCATACCGGCTATCCGGAAATGCTCAACATCGATGTGGCCAGGTTCATCCAGGCCGTCAACCTGTACGCCGGCCTCGACGGCACCCTGCCGCGCGACCAGCGGCAACTGCAAAACGTGGTCGGCCGAAGCAGCGAGCGCTTCGCGCTGACCGCCGCGGAGCGCCAGGCACTGGTCGCCGACCCGCCGCAGCGGGACGACTACGCCAGGGTCCTGATGAGCCTTTCGCCGCGCTCGCCCTACGCCCCCGATCGCTTCATCGACCTCGGCGATGGCAGCCGACTGACCCTGGCCCCGCGCCATACCGACGATTACTCGACCTTCCTCGACATCGGCGGGAAGAAAATCTTCGTCGAAGCCTTCTACGTCGACGACGACGCCTGCCACTGGTGCGAGCATCGCTGGCGAGTGATGGCCTTCCACTACGACGACGGCCGCTGGATATCGGACCGCACCATCAACGGCGACAGCTTCAATGGGCAATGGCTGCGCAACGCGGAGCCGCTGGGCCTCAACGATGTCTTCGGCACCTACCGCGACCAGGGCCCGGCGGGCCTGGCCTGGTCCTTCATCGACCCGCGCTGGACCGCCTCCAGCCAGCATGACATGGACGATCCGCTAGGGGTGGGGATGCGCACCCTGTCGCCGGTGGAGCAATGGGTGAAGGAACGCTATCGGGAAAACTGAGGCAGGCCTTCAGCGCAACTGGCTGTCCTTGCTGCCGCGGCGGTTGTAGCCGCTGAACTTCGCCTGTTCCCTGTCGTGCTCGGCCTGGCAGTTGACGCACAGGCGTACGCCGGGAATCGCCCGGCGCCGCGCCTCGGGGATGGTCGCGTCGCACTCTTCGCAATGGGTCAGGCTCTCGCCACGGGGCAACTGGCTGCGCGCACGAGCGATGGCATCCTCGATCGTGCTGTCGATCTGTTCCTGCACCGCACCGTCGTTCGCCCACCCGCTGGCCATGACTGACTCCTCTGGCTGAAACCCTGGAACCTCCAGATATGGGCGTTCGCCCGCGGCTTTGCAAGGGCGGCGCGACCATCGGCCTGGCGTGGCACAATCGCCAGCCAAGCCTGAAGGTACACCGCATGATGGGACTGTTCCGCCGCCTCGCCCGCCTGATCGACCAGGGCCGCCAGCTCGACGCCGCGCTCGCCTGCGATCCGTTCGCCCTGCCGGCGCCGGAGAACCGCTATAGCATCCGGCAACTGCACGGCCTGTACCCGCGCCGTCATCCCGGTCTCTACGCACCGCTGCTCGGCAGCCTGGCGCTGCTGCTCGGTGCCGCGCCGCTGGGTCTTGCCGCGCTGCGCCTGGCATTGCCGGAGGCTCCTTTGCGGCCGCTGGGCTGGCTCTCCGCCCTGCCGCTGCTGGCGGCCTGGCTGTGGCTGATCGCCCTGCTCTCCCGCGGCGCCAGCCTCGGCCCGCGCCTGGCCCGCGACGCCAGCCTGCTGCTGGTCGGCGCCGGACTCCTGCTGCGTCTGGCCAGCAGCGAGACGTCGGGCCTGGTGGCACTCGGCGGCGGCGCCTGCGCCTGGCTGCTGTTCAACAGCCGGGCGATGCAACGCTACATGGAACTGGTCTACGCCCAGCGCCTGTACCGCGCCCAGTCGGCCAACCGCCCCGGTTCGGCGCAGCGGCGCCTGGCCAACCAGGCCGCCTACCGCGAACGCAAGCGACGCGAGCGCTCCGGGCGATCCTGAGCCAGACTGTCGCCCTGCGACCTTCTGCGCATTGGCGGGCGCCGCCGCCAGCGCGTAGGGTTACGCGCTCTCTCTCCTCGGCCTCAAGGACGACCCGGACATGAAGATCGACTCAGCCTCCAGCTCTCCGAGCCTGGCCCAGAGGCAGCTGATGACCCGCACTCCCGACCAGGATTTCCAGCGCGACTTCCAGGCCGCCTACGCGCGACTTGCGGGCGCCGCCGAAGGCAGCACGGAGCAGGCCGAGGCGCTGGCCGACACCCTCGGCGCCACCCAGCTGGAATACAGCCGGGTGCGCGGCGTCAGCCTGGAAGACCAGTTGCGCTTCGCCCATGTGCTCAACCGCGCCTGCGAAAACGGCGCGCAACTGGACGCCCGCGGCTTCCTCACCCGCCTGGGCGCCGACGACCTGCAGGCGCTCCAGCGCAACATGGGCCTGGCCGAGCCGATCCGGGTCGAGGCGCTGAGCGAGGAAGGCGCGCGCAACCTGCTGCTGCCGGAAGGCTACAGCGTCGACCTGGACGGCGACGGCATCACCGAGGTGGGCGCCGCGAAGATCCGCCACTTCCCGCCGCGCGACGCACCGCAGGCCTTCCTCGACCAGTGGCTGGCACTCACCGCCGGCATGGACGGCGCCGCCTATTCGAACGCCCGCGACGGGTTGCAATGGGCTTTCGACATCCGCGCCATGGCCGGCCAGCCCCTGGCCACCGACCAGTTGGCCAGCTACCGTACGGCGGTGGACGACTACCTGGGCATGCTCGCCGAGCACCGCCACGCCCTGGTTCCCGGCCAGTATGAACGCGACCTGCCGCTGTACCAGGCGCTGCGCCAGCGCCTGGCCTGAGGTCGCCTACTCTTTGACTTCCATGTAGTCGCGGGCCCAGGCCTGGTATTCCTCGGGGAAGGTGTACTTCTTCGACAGCTCCGAGGCGGTCAGGTCCGAGGCCACCGCCCCGCGCTCCTCGCGCAGGCAGTCGTAGGTCGCCTTGATCGCGGCGAAATAGGCGGCGTGGCCGTTGACCACGACACGCACGCCGAGCCGCGCCAGGCGGGCATCGTCGCGCAGTTGCGGATTACCGTAGGTGACCAGCATCAGCGGGATGTGCAGGTGCTCGGCGATCGCCTCGAGGTGGGCGAAGTCGCGCACGCCGACCAGGCAGATACCATCGGCGCCGGCTTCCTGGTAGGCCAGGGTGCGCTGGATCACCGCATCGACGTCGATCAGTTCGGCGTTGGTCCGGGCAATGATGGTCAACGCCGGGTCGACCCTCGCCTCCAGGGCCGCGCGGATCTTGCCGACGCCCTCCTCGACGCAGATCAGGTCGGTGGACTTGCGCCCGAACTGCGCCGGCAGCAGGGTGTCCTCGATGGTCAGCGCGGCGATTCCGGCGCGCTCCAGTTCGACCACCGTACGCATCACGTTCAACGCGTTGCCGTAGCCGTGGTCGGCGTCGGCGATCACCGGCAGGCGCGCCACCCGGCCGATGCGGGTGGCCTGCTCGACGAATTCGCTGAGGGTGATCAGGGCGAAGTCCGGCGCCGCCAGGACCTGCAGGGAAGCCACCGAACCGCCGAGGATGCCGCACTCGAAGCCGAGGTCGGCGGCGATGCGCGCCGACATGGGGTCGAACACGGAAGCGGTGTGGTAGCAACGGGAGGAGTCCAACAGCGCGCGAAACATCGCACGCAACTCATGGTGTGAGGCTCTATGCATGGCGAAATCCAGGACAACACGGCAAGACGGAGTGGGAAAGCAGCGCCAACATAGCACCATGCGCAGGCCCCTTGGCAAATCCGTATACAAAGGTCGGGGCGGCCCGCACGGACGTACCAGGACACTTCCTGCCGATCGCCGGCGGTGAAATCCACGACGCTCTCGCATACACTGCGCGGCCGTTTTTTTCCCGGACCGTTTCGCGCCATGAACCCGAGCACCGCCGCCCGCGCCCTGGGCATCGATTTTGGCACCTCCAACTCCACCGTCGGCTGGTGGCGGCCGGAGGTCGAACCGCTGATCGCGCTGGAGGACGGCAAGATCACCCTTCCCTCGGTGGTGTTCTTCAACGTCGAGGAGCGCCGCCCGGTCTACGGCCGTCAGGCGCTCGGCGAGTACCTGGAGGGCTACGAGGGCCGGCTGATGCGCTCGCTGAAGAGCCTGCTGGGCTCCAAGCTGCTGAAGAGCGAGACCACCGTGCTCGGCAGCGCCCTGCCGTTCAAGGACCTGCTCGGCCTGTTCATCGGCCAGCTCAAGGCGCGCGGCGAGGCCGCCGCCGGGCAAGCCTTCGACGCGGTGGTGCTGGGTCGCCCGGTGTTCTTCGTCGACGACGACCCGGAGGCCGACCGCGAGGCCCAGGACACCCTGGTGCAGGTGGCCAACAAGCTCGGCTTCAAGGAGGTTTCCTTCCAGTACGAACCGATCGCCGCGGCCTTCGACTACGAGCGCGGCATCCAGCGCGAGGAACTGGTCCTGATCGTCGACATCGGCGGCGGCACCTCGGACTTCTCCCTGGTGCGCCTGGCGCCGGAGCGGCGCAACCTGGCCGAGCGCCAGGACGACATCCTGGCCACCGGCGGCGTGCACATCGGCGGTACCGACTTCGACAAGCAGCTCAGCCTGGAAGGCGTGATGCCGCTGTTCGGCTACGGCAGCCGGATGAAGAGCGACGCCTTCATGCCCACCAGCTACCACCTGAACCTGGCCACCTGGCACACCATCAACGCGGTGTACGCGCAGAAGTCGCAATTGGCGCTGAAGAACATGCGCTACGACATCGTCGACAGCACCGGCATCGACCGCCTCTTCAGGCTCATCGAGGAACGCGCCGGGCACTGGCTGGCGATGCAGGTGGAAGACAGCAAGATCCGCCTGACCGAAACCGAGCGCCTGCACCTCTCGCTGGAGCGCATCGAGGCCGGGCTGGGCGTGGAGCTGACCCGTGGGCTGTTCGAGCACGCCGTCGACGGACTGCTGGAGCGCGTGCGCAACAGCGTCGCGCAACTGCTGGCCTCGGCCGGGGTCGACCCGGACCGGGTCGACACGGTGTTCTTCACCGGCGGTTCGAGCGGCATTCCGGCGCTGCGCCGGAGCGTCTCGGCGATGCTGCCCAACGCCCGTCATGTCGAGGGCAACCTGTTCGGCAGCATCGGCAGCGGCCTGGCCATCGAGGCGAAGAAGCGCTACGGCTGAGCCACCCTGGCCGCGCCCCTGCCCTAGGGTGGATAAGGTCACACCGGGCCCGCCATGGCGGATAACCGCGAGCGGTTATTCGCCCTACGCCAAGACCACGCCACATCCGTCCGCAGGGTGGATAACGCCACAGGCGTTATCCGCCGCCACACCGAACCCGCCAAGGTTCACCCGACGAGGGCGGGGCTCACTTCTTCAGGCAGGTGCTCATGAACGCCTTGCGTTCGTCGCCCTTGAGCGCCTTGGCGGTAGCGTCGGCGTTGCAGCTCTTCATCTTCTCCTGCTGGGCGGTGGCCTTGCCGCCGGCAGGCGCGCCGGCCTTCAGGCAGCCGCTCATGAACGCCTTGCGTTCGTCGCCCTTGAGC
>NZ_KV811299.1:244469-253534 GCF_001813025.1 Pseudomonas sp. HMSC066A08 | reverse complement strand
AACGCCTTGCGTTCGTCGCCCTTGAGCGCCTTGGTGGTGGCCTCGGCGTTGCAGGCGGTCATCTTCTCCTGCTGCGCGGTGGCAGCGAAACCATGGGCAGAGACGGCCATGGCCAATACGAACATCGGGATACGCAGGATATTCATCGAACTCTCCTTGAAGGGCTGCACGTTCGCATGCAGGTGTGCTGAAGTCTAGCGACTGCGGCGGGCTTTGCAGGGGCTGGGAACGCGTCCTGTGCACTTGCGACAAGCGTCATGTTTCGCGGCTAGACTGACGCCTCGCACGAGGAGGAGTTCCATGCAACAGGTCATCGCGGTGAGCCTCTGCGCCACCCACGCGTTCAGCAAGCAGGTGCGTCCCGCCATCCGACTCCTGAAAGGCCTCGGCGTCGAGGGCGACGCCCACCACGGCGTCACCGTCAAGCACCGCTCGCGGGTGCGCCAGGACCCGACCCAGCCGAACCTGCGCCAGGTCCACCTGATCCACGAGGAACTGCACGACGAGCTACGCGCCAGCGGCTTCGCCATTGGCCCGGGGACCATGGGCGAGAACATCACCACCCGTGGCGTCGATCTGCTCGGCCTGCCCACCGGCACCCGCCTGCGCCTGGGGGAAAGCGCCCTGGTCGAGCTGACCGGCCTGCGCAATCCCTGCTCGCAGCTGGACAACTACCAGCCCGGACTGACCGCCGCCGTGCTCGGCCGCGACGAACAGGGCAACCTGATTCGCAAGGCCGGGGTGATGGCGATCGTCCTGGAAGACGGCGAGGTTCGCCCCGGCGACGCCATCGATATCCAGCTGCCACCCCTGCCGCACCGGGCCCTGGAGAAGGTCTGAGGCAATCAGCCGCGATTCCGGGCGAACTCTGCGCGAGGGCCTGCGTTCCAATGTTGGCAAGCACCGCTCAACCACAAGGAGTCACAGCATGTACAAGCAGTCACTGGCGGCACTGTTCGTGATGGCAACCCTGGCCGGCTGCGCGTCGACCAAGGTGCAGAACCCGGTCAACTACATCACTTTCCGCAACGAACCGCTGGTCAAGGATGTCGAGAAAGGCATGAGCCAGCAGGAAGTCCTGCGCATCGGCGGCACCCCTTCCGGCACCCAGAAGCGCCTGATGAAACCGGGGAGCTGCAACAGCTACATCCTCAACAAGGACGGCCAGCAGCAGCCGTTCTACGTCAGTTTCGACGGCAGCGGCAAGGTCGACGGCTCGGGCTTCCTGAGCTGCTCCGAGCTGGATCGCCACGAGCGCGACGCCCGCCCCTGACGGCTCGACGCCCCGCTTCCTCACGGAGGCGGGGCGTCTGCGTTCAGGCCCGGGACAGGGCCTCGATCAGTTCGGCCTTGCGCATCGTCGAACGACCGCGGATGTCGCGCTTGCGCGCCAGTTGCATCAATTCCTCGCGGGTCATCTCGCTCACCGAGGTGCTGCCCTGACGTTTGCCACGGCTCGCCGAGCCGCGGTTGGCCGGTCTCCCTGAGCGGGCCTGGGCGGCGCGATGGGCCGAGTCCTTGCGGTCGGCGCGCTTGGCCGTCTCGCTCTTGGCGCGGCCGGAACCGCCCTTGCGCTCGCCGCCGCCGGACTGCTTGTTCACCGTCGCCCAGGCGCGCGCCTCGGCTTCCGATTCGCTCACACCCTTGGCCTTGTAGCTCTCCTCGATGTGCTCGGCCTTGCGCTGCTGCTTGTCGCTGTACTTGCTCTTGTCGCCACGGGGCATGGGGATATCTCCCTTTGCGATGGGTTCACTGTTGGGACCGGGCGGCGGCGGCGGACGTTCAGAGAAAGTGCGCGCCGGCACAAACCCCTTGACCTTGCCCCAGGGGCAATCCGTAGTCTGCCGGTATCCCGCAGCAGGAACCGGAAATGCTCACCATCGGCCAACTGGCGCGAATCTTCGAGATCTCCACCAAGACGCTTCGCCACTACGATGCCATCGGCCTGTTCGTCCCCGCGCGCACCGGCAGCGACAATGGCTACCGCTACTACCAGCCGGAACAGATCGAGCAGCTCTCGCGCATACTCGCGTTGCGCCGGCTGGACGTTCCGCTGGAAGCCATCGACCGCCTGAAACGCGACGGAGCGCTGGACGACCCGCAACGCCTGCGGCATTTCCTGCAACGACACCAGCACACTCTGCGCGAAGAAATCAGCGCCCGCCAGCGCCTGCTGGCGGAACTCGACCGAACCCTGGCGACGCTCGCCCACTGGAGGATCCGCAACATGCATGCACGAATCGTCGAACGTCCCGCCTTCAGCGTGGTGGGCATGGAATACTTCGGCAGCGCCCCCGGCGACACCATCGGCCAGCTCTGGGAGCGCTTCATCCCGCGCGAGCACGAGATCGCCGGCAAGCACGATCCCGACGTTTCCTATGGCATCTGCGCGCAGCAGCCCAACGGTGAATTCCACTACATCGCCGGCTTCGAGGTGCAGGAAGGCTGGCCGGTGCCGGAGGGCATGGTGCGTTTCCAGGTGCCGGCGCAGAAGTACGCGGTGTTCACCCACAAGGGCACGGCGCCGCAGATCGCCGAGAGCTTCCAGGCGATCTACAGCCACCTGCTCGCCGAACGCGGCCTGGAGCCCAAGGCGGGGGTCGACTTCGAATATTACGACCAGCGTTTCCGCGGACCGCTGGATCCGAACTCGCAAGTCGACCTGTATATCCCCATCTACTGAATCAGCGCTTGCCGGCCGGCACCTTGGCTGGCAAGCGCATGCGCTGCAGCAGCACGGTGCACTGGTTGTCGTCGCTCTTGCTCGGCGCCACCAGCGCCAGCAGGCTGGCCGCCGGGCCCACCGTCACGCCGAGGGCGATCATTCCCGCGCCGCGCGCCACCAGCGGTCCGGCGTGGACCCCGGCGTCAGGCTTGGCGAAGGTGCCGCGCACGTACAGCGGCGAGCGCAGCGAGAAGATCCGCAGGCCCTTGCTGTGCGGGGTGACATCGAGGTCGAGCTTCTCGTTGGCGAAGTTCACCGTGCCGTCGACGTTGACCAGCGCGTTCTCGGTGTCGAAGACGAACAGCCGGCTGGTCATCAGGCCCTTCTGCAGGCCGAAGTCGGCGGCCGCGCAGTTGATCTTCACCTCGTCGTCGCCGAACAGCTTGGTCACCAGGTAGTTTCCGACATTGAGGCCGGCGATTTCGGTCAGGCCCTTGCTGATCGCACCGTCGTTGATCAGCATCTTCAATTCGCCATCGGCGCCACCGAGGATCTTCGCCACCGAATTGCCGCTGCCGCTGAGACTGGCGTCGCCGTTCAGCTCGCCGAAGCTGGTTTGCATCGGCGCGAAGCCGGGGAACAACTGCTTCAGCTTGAAGCCCCGCGCGCTCATCTTCACTCGGCTCTGCATCGGCTGCTTGCCGCCGTCGAGGCGGATGTCCGACTCCAGCTTGCCGCCGGCCACGCCGAAGCGCAGGGGTTCCAGGCGCAGCAGGCCGTCGTTGAGCACCAGATGGGTGTAGAGGTCGCTGATCGGCAACTGGTCGCTGTGGACGATACGCTTGCCGGTGAATTCCACGTCGGCATCCATGTCGCGCCAGCGCTCGGTGCGGAATTCCTCCACCGGCAGCACCTTGTCGCCCGGCTGGCGGCTGGCCTGCCCGCGCTTCTGTTTCTCGGCATTGCTGTCGGCGCCGATCAGCGGGCCGAGGTCGGCGAAGCGCAATTGCTCGGAGGTCAGCTTGCCGGACAGCTTCGGCCTAGGCTGGCGAGCGACGAAGGTCAGGCTGCCGTGCAGGTCGCTGGCGCCGACCTTGCCGTTGAAGTTCTCGTAGCGGAACAGCGCGCCGCCCTCCTCCTTGAGCCGCGCCAGCAGGTGACCGTCGGTGGAGTAGGCCGGGGTGTCCGGCAGGGTGATGCCGGTCAGCGGATAGAGATTGGCCATGCTGGTCCCGGACAGCTTCAGGCGCAGGTCGAGGGCGCCGAGGTTGAGCGGGTCGGTCAGGGTGCCGACCACCGCGGCACGGGTGCTGCCGGCACTGACCTCGGCCTGTAGCGGGAAGGGCTTGCTCGCGTCCTGCAACGCCAGCATCCCGCCGACCTTGCCCGAGCCGGCCAGAGCCTGGCCCTTGTAGGTGCCCTTGACCTTCCAGCCGAACACATAGTCCTGAGCGTTCGCCGCATCGCCCGTGGCCAGCGCCTTGCCGGCCAACTGGCCGAACGGTACCGGCTTGCCGAGCGGGTCGACCAGCACTTCCAGACGGGTCTTCAAACGCTGGTCGTCAAGGCTGACGCTACCCTTGTCGAAACCGATCTCGCGGATGTCCAGTTGCCAGGCGGACGGCTCGTCGCTGTCGCTGGCAGGCAGGTCGAAATCCCAGTTGGCGCGGCCGTCGGCCAGGCGCAGGAGATCGGCGCGCGGCTGGGTCAGCTTGATCTGCGGAATGCGGATGGTCTGCCAGAGCAACGGCAACGGCGCCAGGCGGAATTCGATGCGTTCCAGGCTGGCGAACTCGCTCGCCTTGGTCTTGCCCGTCGTCCAGTCCGGATTGCCGAGGGGGATGTCCTCGGCGCTGAAGCGCGGCCAGGGGATCCAGGCGCGCCAGCCTTCCTCGCCCTCTTCGCGGCGCCAGGCCACTGCCAGGTTGCCGTTGATGGCGAACGGGCGGTTCAGCGCCGCCGAGACCTTTTCGTTGAGGGTGGGCTTGATCAGGTTCCAGTCGAAGGTGGCGATGAACACCACCAACGCCGCCAGCAGCAGGACCAGGCTGGCGAGGCTCCAGGTCAGGATCTTTCGGCCGCGCGTCATGTACAACTCCTTTTCGCCGCGTCGGTTGTCGGGCAGGCGCGGCAGCGCGCCTCGCTCAGCCGTCAGTGTGCAGGCTGGCCCATGGACTCGCCAGCGCGAATACGCCGGCCCGTTCCGTTAGGACCGGCGAAACGCCGGCATTGCTCCCCGTCCCACGCATTTCAGGCAAAAGGCCAGTTCGGCGGCGGGTCGATAAAACTTTTTCGACCACGCGGGACTCACACCTTAGGTAAGCAGAAAAAGCCGGCCGCAGAGCCGGCCCTTTTCACCGGATCAGCCCCAAGGAGAAAACCGATGACCACCGTTCAACTGACGGACGTCCAGACCCTTCGCGACCGTGCCCGCAAGAACATCCAGGAAGGCGCGGTCACCGAAGGCTATTCGGCCGATCGCCAGACCGTCCTGCGCCTGCTCAACGAAGCGCTCGCCACCGAGTTGGTCTGCTTCCTGCGCTACAAGCGCCACTACTTCATGGCCACCGGCCTGAAGGCGAGCATCGCCGCCGCCGAGTTCCTCGAGCACGCCAACCAGGAAATGCAGCATGCCGACCAGTTGGCCGAGCGCATCATGCAACTGGGCGGCGAGCCGGACTTCAATCCGCGCGGCCTGGAGGAGCGCTCCCATGCCGAATACGTCGAAGGCAAGACCCTGAAGGACATGGTCACCGAGAACCTGATCGCCGAGCGCATCGCCATCGACAGCTATCGCGAGATCATCACCTACCTCGGTAACGACGACCCCACTACCCGACGCATCTTCGAGGAAATCCTGGCCCAGGAAGAAGAACACGCGGACGACATGGCCGACATCCTCGACGACCTCGCCTGACTCCAGAGCAAGACCCGTCCGAGAGCCGGCGCCCGCAGCGCCGGCTTTTCTTTTCGCCTTATTTATCCAATTTATCGATTAAATAGAGAAAAGCTAACTATCCTTTACGAAATCTGCAACATCACAAAAATAACCAACTAACTTACTGATAAATAATAAGAAAACAAATAATCACCCATGTCGATAGACACTATCATCGCACTTCGTTTTTAAATCGACTTATCCGAACTGAGAATGACTCCAACGCAATCGACAACCCACTCGGAGTCACCGTCATGAAAGCTTCCCTGATCCTCGGCCTCGCCCTCGCCACCCTGACCGCCAACGCCGCCTTCGCCGCCGACGGCTCCAGCCGCACCATCGACCGGCTGCACCAGGACATGTCCAGCGTCGAACTGCGCATCGCCGACAACGGCAGCGAGCAGACCGTCGACCGCCTGCACAAGGACATGACCAAGGCCGAAGCCCGCCTGGCCGACAACGGCAGCGAGCAGACCGTCGACCGCCTGCACAAGGACATGACCAAGGCCGAAGCCCGCCTGGCCGACAACGGCAGCGAACAGACCGTGGACCGCCTGCATCGCAGCATGAGCCGTTTCGACCTGCGCACCGCCTGACCGCTCGTTACGCCGCAAGGCGCGAGAAAAGCCCGGCCCGATGCCGGGCTTTCCTATTTTCCCATCCCTGTCGCGCTGGGCGCATGGCCCGAGGCAAGCCGCACTCTCCCGCCTCAGACTCCGCTGAACCAGTTGTAGCCCTGGTCCTCCCAGTAACCTCCGGGATTGCTGTTGCTGACGAAGATCTCCACCACGTGCTTGGCGTTCTTGAAGCCGAGCTTGGTGGGAATCCGCAGGCGCAGCGGATAGCCGTTCTCCTCCGGCAGCGCCTGCCCGGACATCTCCAGCGCCAGCAGGGTCTGCGGATGCAGCGCGCTGGGCATGTCGAGGCTGGAATAGTAGCGGTCGGCGCACTTGAAGCCGACGTACTTCGCCGAGGTGTCGGCGCCGACCAGCTCCAGGAAAGTGCGCAGCGGCACTCCGCTCCACTGGCCGATCGCGCTCCAGCCCTCGATGCAGATCAGTTGCGTGACCTGGCTGGCCTGCGGCAACCGGCGCAGTTGCTCCAGGCTCCAGGGGCGCTTGTCGCGGACCCGCCCGGAAACCTGCAGGCGGTATTCCGGCAGGTCGATCTCCGGCACGTTGTAGGCCGGGTAGAACGCGTTGAAAGGGAACGGCGAGGCCACCTGCGACGGATCGAAGGTCGGCGCCAACCGAGTGCGGCTGAACAGCCAGGCCTGGACCCGGTCGTTCCAGCGCGACATGGCCCAGAGCACCTTGTCGACCGAATCGCCGTCCTGTAGCCGGCACCCCGAGAGCATCGCCAGGGCGCCCAGGGACAGGCCACCGCGCAACAGCAGGCGGCGTTGCAGGTCGACCATCTGCCGCTCGCTGGACGGGTCGATCGCGATCTTCGCGCGCTTCTTCTCCGGCCCCTTCATCCTTCGCTCCTCCGTCCGCGCCGCCACTCGCGTCCGATGATCATCGGCAGCAGGGTGCGCGGCACCAACAGCACCAGCAGCAGGTGCACGACGACGAACCCGACGACCCCGGCCATGGCCAGGAAATGCACCCAGCGCGCCCCCTGGAAGCCACCGAACAACACGGTCAGCCCGTGCAGCTGCACCGGTTTCCAGATCGCCAGCCCGGACAGCACCAGCAGCGCGCCGAGCCCCAGGACCAGCCAGTACAGCAGGCGCTGTACCGCGTTGTAGCGGCCCGGCTCATGGACCAGGCGCAGGCCGAAGGCGAGGCGCAGGTCGCGGCAGACGCCGGCCGCGCTCAAAGGCAGGAAGTCGCGACGAAAATGCCCGCTGGACAATCCGTAGGCGAGGTAGCACAGGCCGTTGCCGAGCAGCAGCCACATGGCGGCGAAATGCCAGGCGATGGAACCGCCGAGCCAGCCGCCGAGGGTGGCCCAGGCGGGAAAACGGAAATCCAGCAGCGGCGAAGCGTTGTAGATGCCCCAGCCGCTGCCGATCAGGCAGGCCATGGCATAGGCATTGAGCCAGTGGCAGAGTCTCACCGGCCAGGCGTGCAACGCACGGTTCATGGCTTTTCTCCCAGGGAACCCGGCCGGGACGGGCGCGCCGTCCCGGCGAAACCTCACATCGGCGGGGTCACGCCGTCCTTGCCGACCGAGATGGCCAGGGCGGTGAGGCTGCCGTCGGCGCCCTTCTGCGGGAACAGCACAACCTTGGCGCCAGGCTTGAGCAGGCTGCGCTCGCCCGGCTCCAGGCTGACGATGGGCACGTCGTCCGGCACCACCACGGTCTTCTCGCCATCGCCGTATTTCACGGTCATGCGCCGGCCCTGGCTGACCACCAGGTTGCCGACCGTACCGTTGGTCATGGTCGAGGCGCTGCCATCGGCGTTCTCCCAGGGCCGGTGGCCTTCGCCGCTGCCGCGCAGGCTGGGGGCGAAGACATGCACCTCGAGGGCCTTCAGGGTGCCGTCGGGCTGCGGCACGGCGGCGGTGCCGATGAAGCTGTCGGGCTGGATGTCCTCCGGCTTCGCCAGCGACACGGCGCGGATCGCGGTCTTGTCGGTGAGTCTGACCGTCAGTTGCTGGCCGTTGCGGGCCTTCAGTTGCAGGTGGTCGTCGGCGGCCTGCTGGATGGTGCCGCGCAGCGGCTGCAGCATGCCCGCAGGCGGTTGCGCGGCGAAGCTGGCGGCACTGGCCAGGAGCAGGCCGAAGAACAGCGCGGGGGAAGCCTTGAGTCGAAGCATCGGTCGATCCTCGGTGGGGTTGAGCCTCGATGGTCGCCCCGCCGGCGGTACCCGGAGATGACTTTCGCATGACAAAAATGTCACCGAATCCGCGCCGCGCGCTGGCTAGAATGGCGGCGAACGAGGGGGAACGAGACATGCGCATCCTGGTGATCGAAGACGATACGAAGACCGGCGAGTACCTGAAGAAGGGCCTCGGCGAGTCGGGCTATGCGGTCGACTGGTCGCAGCACGGCGCCGACGGTCTCTACCTGGCGCTGGAGAACCGCTACGACCTGGTGGTCCTCGACGTGATGCTGCCCGGCCTGGACGGTTGGCAGATCATGGAAGTGCTGCGCAAGAAGCACGATGTGCCGGTGCTCTTCCTCACCGCCCGCGACCAGCTGCAGGACCGTATCCGCGGCCTCGAACTGGGTGCTGACGACTACCTGGTGAAACCCTTCTCCTTCACCGAGTTGCTGCTGCGTATCCGTACCCTGCTGCGCCGCGGCGTGGTCCGCGAGGCAGAGCAGGTGCAACTGGCCGATCTGCATCTGGACGTGCTGCGGCGCAAGGTCAGCCGCCAGGGGCAGGTGATCGCCCTGACCAACAAGGAGTTCGCCCTCCTGCACCTGCTGATGCGCCGCGAGGGCGAGGTGCTGTCGCGCACCCTGATCGCCTCGGAGGTCTGGGACATGAACTTCGACAGCGACACCAA